>JBKDZY010000084.1:0-5230 GCA_047971765.1 Hyphomicrobiaceae bacterium
ACAGTTTCGGCATGCAGCGTGTCCCAGTCGTCAGGCAGTGCGATCGGGCGCGTGATGCGGGCCGGTGGAAAGCCCCACGACGGGCAATAGACGTGCTGCGCGATCGGGATATCGCCTCCCGCCACCACGATCGTGATGTCCTCGGGCTTTGCAGTCGGCTGCACGGCCCCGTCGGCAGCGGAAGCATGGACCCAATCCCCCCAGCGCTCCAGTCCCTCGACAAGCTGGTAGTGCCATGACCGTTTCCACTGGTCCGTTGGCCACCGGCCATGCCGCCACAGCCAGTCTGCGGCATCGTCTTTCGACAGGCCCTTGGCGTGCAGGAGATTGGCCGTCGCTGGTGACATGATGACGGTCGCGATGCCACTCCACATGATCTGGAAGGCCGATGCCGCCGAACCCATCACGCTCGCAATCTCGTCCAGTCCACCGGTCACGTTGATGGCCGTCTCGGCGCGGAACAGCGTCACCGCGCTCGTCTCGCGCGCCAGCCCCTGCTGGACGTGCAGCGGAAGCCAGGGGGTCTTGGCTTCATCCTCGGCAAGACACATCGTATAGCGCCCGGCATGTCCGAGGCCCGCAAACGATACGCAGCCGGGCCAGCCACCACCGATGTTGTTCATCACCAGTCGCAACGCGCGTCCGATGGAGGCGTTGCCATGCCAGCCGGGACCGAGCGCACCAAAGGAACTGTTGATGCCGAGTGCCTTGGCGATCGGCCCATTGACGACGATCAGCGGCGCGGCATTCTCGTCCGTCGTCTGCACGCCACGCATGTTGAAGGCCGGGTCGAGCGCCGCTGCGACGGCGGCCAGGACGACGGGAAAGAAATCTGCCCGGCAGCCCGCCATGACGGCATTGGCGGCAACTTTCTCGCGTGTCGCGATGCCTTTCAGCGGCTCCACATCGCCAAGGGAATCCGTGGCGCGCCCGTCGGTGAACGCCAGCATCGCCTTCACGCGCGCTGTTGTCGGCAGCACGACCGGCAAGCCATCGGTCCACCCGCGCAAGCGGTAGAGCCGCTGCGCCCGTTCTGCCGCGTCCGCGCCAGTGATAGCCTCGACGCGCTGTCGCGGAAATTGTCCTGCCAGCGGCGTGCGCGCAAGAAGGCCGTTCTCGTGTGCCCTCTCGCGCAAGGTGTCGTCGATCCAGCTGCCCTGCGCCGTCTCGCCGGCTGGCACCACGAGCCACAATGTGTCGTCGTTGCCCGCCGCAGCCATGTCTAGTCCTGAGCCTTGCGAAGCTTCTGGCGCCAGTCCGCAGGCAGTTTGATCGGCTTCGTTGTCGGAAAGCCGAGCATGCCGTTGTGGACCAGGAGCTGGCAGTTCGAACGCATTGGATCGCCGGCCACCGCAATCATGATGTGCTCGGGCTTCGTCACCACCGGCACCAGCCGGTCGGGGTCGGTGCCCGCAAAGACCCTGGGTGCCTTGCCGAGCCGCACCCAGTCGTTCAGCGTGCGCTTGCCGGGAACGAGATTGGTCCAGCCCCACAGGTACTTCTCGAACTGGTGCGCAGGAATGCGCGCATGCTCGAATAGATCGTCCTGCAGGTCTTCCTTGCTGTAGCCCGCCTTCGCAATCGCCTCCGCGATAAGCGGTGACAGCACCAGCAGCGGCCGGTAGGTGCCGGTCGCAAGGCCGATGGTGAAGATGACCTCCCAGGTCGTATGGTTCGCGATGGCATGGGCAAGGTACGGTACCAGCTTGTCGGGCGTATCGCCGAACACCGACACGATGACGTTGGCGCCGGTGAAGCGCGAGATGGTGACCGCGCCGTCGGTGGCGTTGTCCACGCCCTGGTCGGCGGCAACGGTCGGCCAGCCCATCCTCGCGAGACTATCCTCGTTCTCGGCGAGGACCACCCGCCAGGTGTTGCCGAACGTGCCCTTGTCGTTCTGGTGCAGAAGGAAACCTGCAACGTTGCGCTGGTAGAGCCGCCAGAACCGGCCGATGGAGGTGTTGGCCTGGAACCCGTCACGCAGCGCGCCCTGCTCGGTATTGAAATTCAGCGCCTTGATCAGCGGTCCGTTGAGGATCAGCAGCGTATCTGCTCCGGGCGTATTGCCGGAATGCTCGACGCCGTACTCCGGATCCGCCATCGCCTCGACGGCAGCCAGCAGGATCGGCATGTATTCGGGCCGGCAGCCCGCCATGACGCCGTTGACCGCGACGTTCCAGACCGTGGCCTTGCGGTTGTCGGGCAGCAGCGTTCCGATGACATGATCTGGCGGAAGGTCGGTGAAGGCCAGGAATTCGCCGATCTTCTCTTTTGTTGGCGGCACGATCGGCAGGCCGTCTGTCCAGCCGTTCTCGAGGAAGAGCCGGTTGACATCCTCGAACGAGCCTTCGAAGACGATCTCCGTCGGGTCGGGCTCGCGCGGCACGGCAACGACGTCGGTTTCCCCGGTCAGGTTGGACACGACCAGGTCGAGCGTGACGGCGCGCACGTTCCGTTCGAGGTCTTCATTGGTCTGCACATCGACATGGCTGGGGACAGTGGCGAGCGGAAGGTTCGGAAACCCGAGTCCCACCGAGGTCGTCTTGGCTTGCCCCAGGAAACCCTCGCAGCACAGCGAGGAGGTCGGGACACCGGCAGCTTCGGCAACAGCGCTGACCCGCAACACGGCGGGTGTGCATGAGCCTCAACAGCCCATGCCGGAGACGACGGCATCCACTTTCAACTCTTTGAGCTTGCCGGGCAGGTCGGCAAGTACCTGATGTTCCTCGTCGCCATGCGTCGAGCCGAATGTATCCCAGTCGATGAAGGACATGCCGGGAAAGCGGTCGGCCAGTGCAGCCTTCAGCGTCGGCCAGATCTCGTCGCCGCGGAACAGATAGTCCCACAGGAAGGCCACGCGCTTTCCTTCGAGCGAGGACAGGCGCGGTGCGAGCGGCTTGGTTTCGACGGTGCGCGCGCTGCGCGGCCAGACGACCGCATAGGTCTGGGACATGTCAGGTCTCCGCATGGTGGACGTGTGCGGGACTGCGCACACGTCGAGTTTCGTGGAATGTGCCACGCCATCGGCTTGCGCTGATGCAAGCAGATTTCGGGCCTTCGGATCAACCCTTGCTCGGCAGTTCCACCGTGCCTTGGCCCAGAACCGACAGCTCGCCGTCCTGGTTGTGGGCTTCCTGCTCGATGTCGATCAGGTGTCGGCCGTTCTCGACCCGCTTGCCCGTGACCTTGCCGTTGATGAAGAGCAGGTCGCCCTCCGGGTTGTGCCGTCGGATCTTGCAGGAGGCCCGGCGCAGGAAACCGTCATCACCCATCCAGTTGGTCATGTGGTGCGTGAGCCACGAGCAGCGCTCGGGACCATAGTCGTAGGCGCCCGGTGCGCCGACCATCAGCGCGAAGTCCTGCTCCCAGTGCACGCGCTCGGGACAATCGGGAATGCCGAAGCGATTGGGGATGCCGAGCCCCTTGTGGCGGTGGATCATCTTCCACGCGAGCTTGTTGGCGCGGATGTAGAGCCCGCCCCAGCCCTGCGCGAATGCGATGAAGCCGGTCACCGTCATCGGTCCCTTGGCCATGGTCGGCAGTTTGTCGCCAACAGCCACATCCTCGTAGGTGCGGGGCGTGGCGCCGCGCACCTCTTCCTTGGCATAGAGATCCCACACCTTGTCCAGCTCGTCCTGGGTGTAGCGGCGCGGCGGCTTGGCCTTCACGTCCTTGTATTTGGTGCCTTCCTCGCGCGCATGGTCGCGATCGGTCCGGAAGCACCAGCTATCGGCCTCGGCCACCAGCTCGCGGTCCTGGTTGTAGAACTTGACGTGGTAGATCTGCTGGATCGCGCGGCCGGCAAACCGGGTCTGATGCTCGACGAGATCCTTGAGGTAGGCCTCGGTCCTGATCTCGTCGTTGCGCTTCAGCGGCAGGTGCCATGTCCAGTCGGCGCCCGCCCACATGGCGTGGACGCCCGGAATGCCGCCGACATAACCGGAGATGATGCGGTCGGTTGCGAACAGGAACGAGGGCGGCGCCACGATCGTACCGAAACGGGCCTTGGCCGCATACTCGGGATCGCACCACATCGGATTGTCGTCACCGATGCCGTGGGCGTAGTGGCGGATGTTGTCGCGCGTTGCCTCGTAGCACCATGGCTCGATGGTGTCCGTGATGGGAAGGTCAATGCGCCGGCGGAGATCCGACAGGGCTTCGTCCGTGATCTTTGGAAACATGCGTTCGCTCGACATTGCTTCAATCCTCGTCAGGGGGCAGGAATTGCGTGCGGCCGCTTCGCGGTCCCGCAGAACCTTGCGGTTGACCTTGCCGGCCGGTGTCTTGGGAAGTTCGGAAACGAAGGCGATCTGCCGCGGATATTCGTGCGCGGAAAGTCTCTCGCGCACGGCGTCCTGGATCTCGCGGGCAAGCGCGTCGCTGCCGGGACGACGGGTCACGATGAAGGCCTTCACGACCTGGCCGCGCACCGTGTCGGGCACGCCGATCACGGCCGCTTCCGTCACCTCCGGGTGCTTGAGGATCGCGTCCTCGATCTCGACGGCACCCATGGTCCATCCAGCGGAGATGATGACGTCGTCGGCGCGGCCACCATGGTAGAACCAGCCGTTCTCGTCCATTCTCCCAAGGTCCTTGGTCGCCACCCAGTTGTCACGGCGAAGAACGACAATCTCGCCGGTCTGTCCGGGTGCGACCTGCTTGCCGTCATGATCGTGCACCTCGACCTTCATGCCGGGCATGGGCAGCCCCAGCGCGCCATCCGGCACCGTGATGTCCGCCGCCCCGGGATAGCTCGCCAGCACTACCCCGATTTCGGTCGTGCCATAGAAGCTGCGCGGTGCCTGGCCGAAGGTCTTCTCCGCGAACGCCCGTGTCTCGCTGTCGAGCGGTTCGCCGGTGAACGACAACGCCTCGAGGTGAAATTTGTAGCGCGAGGCTGCCCCGGAGTTCTTCATCAACCGGTAGTGCGTCGCCGCGGCCGAAAGATTGGTGATGCGGTAGTCCTGCAGCGCCTTCATCAGGCGTTCCGCATCGAAGCGTCCGGAATAGGCGCCGATGGTGAGGCCTAGCGCAAGCGGGGCCAGTGTTCCGTGCCACATCCCGTGGCCCCACGCCGGCGACGATGGACAGAAGAACTCCTGGCCGGGCCGGATGCCGGTGCCGTAGAGCGCCGCCACCATGACGACGACAATGGCGCGGTGTGTGTGCCGGATCGCATCCGGCAAAGCGCGTGTGGTGCCGGATGTGTACTGGAATGCGGCCATATCGT
>JBKDZY010000085.1:0-11740 GCA_047971765.1 Hyphomicrobiaceae bacterium
GAAGCACTGGCGCCGCGGAATCCAGGATCATGACTATCTTACGATGGCAGCCCGCGTTTCGCCTCAACGCGTCCAACAGATTGTTGAAGCGATCATCCCGAAGGTTCTATGGGAGCGACCCGCAACGGCTGGCAAGGGCAGCGGCGGTGTGAGTTGGAGCCAGGACCCCGATCGGTGGGAAAAGGCGAGAGGGGAATTGTGGAGAATCATAGAGACGTCGTCACATCGAGCCGGTGCTTCCATTGCAACGGGGAAATAGCGGCGGCGCAGCTGCATTGGTTTTGCCACGCCGCCGAGGAGAGATTGCGGACTGGTGCCCAAGGGCTGGAAATCAATCGTAGGGTGGTTTGTAGTCGAGCTGGTAGTTTCCGTACTGGTTGACGGTGGTCGGGGTGCCGTTGAAAAGATTGGACTTGAATGCCCATATTATCTCGTCGATTCCAGTGTCAATGGAATAGGACGGATTGAAGAAAAGTTTTGATCGGATCTTCGAGAAATTGACCTTGTAGTTTCGTGGGTCGGTGCTGTTGGTGCTGAAGACCACATCCGAATTGGGAAATCTGGTGCGAAGAATGTCAACGAGACCGCGTTTCGTTATGTTGTTGTCATTGCCGCCGACATTGAATGTCTCGAAAGAGACGTCGGAAACGGGAAATTCCAGAACCCTCTGGATTGCAGAGCTGAAGTCGGAGACGTGACAGTATGGCCGCCAGGTGTCCGCATCATAGACATCCAGTCGATTGCCAAGTGCAAGTTCCCGCGTGAATTCGTTCACGGTCAGATCGAAGCGCATTCTGGGCGCGAGGCCGAACGCGGTGGCGAACCGGAGAATGGTCGGATTGTAGTCGACGACGCCGCGCTGTGAGAGGATATATGTCTCCGCAGCGACCTTGGCTTTGGCGTATAACGAGAGGGGCGTCAGTTCGTGCTCCTCGTCGGCGGTCTCGCCATCCGGGATGAGGCCGTAGTTGGAGCAGGTCGAGACGAAGACAACCTTGTTGAGCCCGCGGCCGTTGAGATGGTCGATGCAGCGTTGAATGCCGGATTCGTTGATCTGGCAGGATTCCGTCGGATATTTCCTGGTGATCGGGTCACCGACGAGGCCGGCAAGCAGAACCACGTCTGTTACCCCGTCCAGGGCCTGGTCGAGGGTCTCGGTGGCGCACAGGTCACCGAAGACGAAATCATAGTTCGGATGCCCGATATTGCAGAGCGCACTGCTCTTGTTCTCGTAGATGTGCAGGTCGAGATTGCGGACTTCGTAGCCCGAACGCAGGAGCTGCGTTGTGAGCGGGACCCCGACGTAGCCCGATCCGCCAACGATCAGGATCCGTCTCGTTCTGTCGGAACCAATAAGGTTTTTCACGCGGTGATCTTCTTCGGCAACCCGAAGCTTGACATGGTCTGGCAGTTGCTTGTTGTGCGCCAGATGAGAGAGGTTTCGGGCTGTCGTCATGGCCACCTATCCTTTGTCCGGTAATATGATTTGAGCCGCGATTGCAGCGCGGTCGGCGGTTTGCAAACGGCAAACATCAGAAAATAACGCTGATAATCGCCGGTCGATCGGTCTTGTAAAAGAGTGCCCGGTGTATGAAATTCCGGGTGATTGAAAATGGGTGCGTCAATTGTTCTCAGGTTAATGCGAAGAGGAGAGGCATGGCCAGTCGATGCGGCAAGCAAGGTTAATGACCATGCTGCATGTTGTGGGAAACCCGGAAAAGGTTATAGTTGCTGATTATAGGTGATGGAGTTGTTTTTGAGGCGTGTCGCGGTTTGCGATGTTTTCGAGGGAAATATCCCGGTTACGTTGATTGAATTGAGGTTTGATGGCGTGATTGTCGACGGAGTTGATATTTTTCGTCATTGAGTTGGAGGGTTTGCGTTCAAATGAATGTGCACTGGTGCCCGGATGACAACCCATTCAGCATTGCGTATCTGGGGGATGCGTTGCGGGAGCATTGGCGGGCCGCCTCCGCGGTGTTTGTCGGCCTCGCGGTGCTTCTCGTGGCATTGGCTCTTCATCGGGCGCCGCTCTACAAGGCCACCACGCTTCTCGTGCTCGACCGCTCCCAGCTCGAGTTGGACAACGCCAAGCCGACGTTCCCGGAAAACAAGGTTGATACCGAGGTCGAGCAGCTCAGGGCCATGTCTGTTGTAAGGCGTGTCGCCGATGCCCTGGATGCGTCCACGGTGAAGCAGGACACTTCGGCAGGGAAGAGCGGTGCCGAAGGTCGCAAGGTGTCCGGCAGTACCGATGAATTGACGCAAGCCGACCTCAGCGAACTCGTCGCATTGGCTCGGCAGGTCCGGATCAGGCGGCATGGCCTCACGGACGTGGTGGGCATAGAGGCGACCGGGGCGACTCCGGAGGCTGCCGCGAACCTCGCCAACCTCTACGCCCACACGTTTCTCGATGGCCAGTTGAGGGACAAGACCGACGTGGCCCGGCGTCAGGAAAAATCCCTGCTCAAGAGAATTGAGCGTTTGCGGGAAGGCCTTTCCGGCCCCGGGGCCGGCTTGTCCGGTCGCAAGGAATTCCATGAGGCCGTCGTTGAACTTGGCAAGGTGCAGCAGAGGAACGAGTTGCTGGCGCCCGACATGAAGATGTTGTCGAGTGCCCTGCCGATCCCACAGAAGGCCTTTCCCTCGCCGAAGGTTCTCGCGCTTCTCGGCATCCTGGTGGCCCTGTTCGCCGCCGTTGGCTGTGCGGTTGTCCTGGATATTCGAAACCGCGCGCGCCCGCGCGTCGAAGTCAAGGGGATGAGATGAAAAGGGCTCGAAAATCCATGTCGGCCTCCTGGCGCCGCATTGCAACTCTGGGATTGGTCGCGGCATCAATCGCAGGCAGCGTGTCGCTCACGCGGGCGGAGCAGGCAAAGGGTGAGTATCATATCGCGATCGGCGACAAGCTGCGCATCGCCGTCTACGGGCTGGCGGACTTGTCCCATACGTCGGCCGTCGATGGCAGCGGTAGGGTGTGGTTCCCGACGCTGGGATATATGGATGTCGTGGGGGAAACCATCGATCAGGTGCGCAATCAGGTCGGGGAGAGACTGGCAGCCAATGGGTCCATTCGCAAAGCCGACGTCGATGTCGCGATTGCCGAATATATTCCGATCTACATAGGCGGAACGGTCGTCAAGCCTGGGGCATATCCGTTCCGGCCGGGTTTGACGGTCCGTCAGGCGATTGCCCTGGCTGGCGGGATCTCCGGCGGCGCGCAGATGCGGGAGATGCTGTATCAGGTCTATGCGGACCGGGACCCGAATTTGCTGATCGTGAAGTACCGTCATGGTCAGGCCCAGATGGCGAGGCTCGAAGCGGAGCTTGGTGGCAAGGAAGATTTCACCTGGAAGCCATCCGGGACGGTGCAGCTTCCGGATACGCAGCGACGTCGGATCTATGAGATTGAAGAGAAACGCCTCCAGGCGCGCAGCTCCGCCTTCAAGGAGAAACGGCAGAACCTGGAGAAGATGATCGCCCTTTCCAGGGCGCAACAGCAGATGTTGTCGCGCCAGATCGAAACGCTCGTTGCGGAAGAAAAAAGGCGCGCGGCGATACTGGAGAAGATGAGCGATCTCAACAAGGGTGGTGTTGTCAGGCGGGACCGTATCGACTCGTTCCAGCAGGACGTGTTCTCGACGCGCTATGCTCTCGACAGTGCGCGCTCCCAGTTGGCCGGAGCGGCCCTCCGTCATCAGGAATTGATAGGGAATCTTGCAAAGCTCGACGCGACCCGCCAACAGGATCTTCTCGCGCAGATCAGCACGCTCAACCAGGAAATGGATGTGCTGAGCACCCAGCTCGCAACCGGGAACCAGCGCCTGTTGAGGTCCAACAGCCGGTTGCGGGGAATGTGCACAGCAGATCCCAACGAAGGGATCGTGGTCAAGCGTCGAGGAAGGACGATGGTCGTGTCGTTCGATGCGGAGACGCCCAACGACGTACAGCCCGGGGACGTCATTGACGTGAATGCCGTACCCGATGTGATCAAGGGGCTTTGCGCAGGCGGCACGTCGTTTCCCAATTGATGGGATGACGTCGCTGGCGCTGCAGGGCATGAGGGTTGCGCAGGTCGCGGAAGGTGAGGTGCGCGTGCGTTTGGCAATTTTTGTCGATCAGGTGTTCTGGCACAAGGCGGGCCGGCTTTCGACGGATGAGTCCTACGTGCTCTTCTTCATGAAATTTCTCGACGTGGTTGACGAACTGGTTTTTGTCGGCCGGGAAGCGCCGGACAATGGAGCCGGTGCGTTTCCCCTGGATCATCCGCGAGTGTCGTTCCGTCCGTTGCCATACTATGAAAGCGTCTATCAGCTTTGGAGAACGTTGCCCGGCATATACCGGAAGGTGCGGAACGAATTGCAGGCCGAGGCGGGAACCTGGGATCTGGCGCTGATCAATGGTCCCCATCCGCTTGGTCACATCATCGCGCGGCAGTGCATTGCGGCTGGAGTTCCGATCATTCCCGTACTGCGCCAGAACCTGCTCGAGATGATGAAGGCGCACGGCGGCCTCAAGCGCCTCGTGTCCATGCTTGGGGCGTGGGGGCTGGAGAAGGATCTGATGCGCCTGGCGCGCGGTCGCTCGACACTGGCGGTCGGCCAGGAGATGGCCGACGTCTATCGCGGGACGAGCAGCCATGTTCAGAGCTTCATGCCCTGCCTGATCGACGACGAGAAGTTCCAGGCGTTTTCCCGTATGGCGCCGTCGGGCAATCCGGATCGCTTGATCATCGTCGGGCGCCTGTCGGCAGAAAAGGGCCACAAGGTCTTGTTCAAGGCGCTGGCGGAGTTGAAAAGCAGGGGGCGTGCGTGCCGCCTCGATGTGGTCGGAACCGGGCCACTCGAAGCCACTCTGCGGGACGCGGCACGGCAGTCGGGCATCGACACGCAGGTGAGGTTCCACGGGTTCGTGCCGTTCGGACCGGAGCTGTTCGAACTCTACCAGTCCGCAGGCGTTGCCGTCTTCCCGTCGACGACGGAAGGCCTGCCCCAGGTGGTCAACGAGGCACTGTCGATCGGTTTGCCGGTCATTGCATCGCGCGTTGGTGGCATCCCCGCCTTCCTGACACACGGTGAAACGGCTCTCCTCGTCCCGCCATGCGATCCCAGTGCACTGGCCGACGCCATACAGGAACTCGGCGACCACGGCGATCTGTATCGCCATATCCAACGCAATGGGCGCGCCTTGATGGCGCGGAACACATTGGAAGCGAACCGCGATATCGTCATGGAGGTCATCCACAATGAACTCTCCGCCCGGCGGGCATGAAATCCGCTCCGCCCTTGACGACTATCCGGGACATGCCGTCCCGAACCAGCCATCGGTGGCGATTGTCATCCCGGTCTTCAATGAAATCGATCACCTTCCGGCACTGATGGCGGACGTGCGCGCCCAGGACTACCCGGGCATCGCCACCATTTTCCTGGCGGATGGCAATTCCACCGATGGGTCCCTCGACGCCCTGAATGCCTGGGCGCAGGATGATCCCAGAGTCGAGGTCGTGAATAATCCGAGGCGGGTCCAGGCCGCGGCCATCAACGCCGTCTTCATGAATGCGGCCACCGATATCGTCATGCGTCTCGACGCCCATGCCCGCTACGCCCCGGACGTTGTGAGCGCATGCGTGGCGGTTCTGCTGGAGACGGGGGCGGGTGGCGTCGGCGCGGCAGCGCGTCCGGCCGAGCAGCACACGGCAGTCGGCAGGGCCATTGCGCTGGCTCACAAGAGCAGGCTCGGGGTCGGGGTCGCGAAGTTTCGGCAGGAAGATGCAGAAGGCTGGGCGGACACCATCTGGAACGGTTGCTACTGGCGCCATGTCGTCGCCAGGGTTGGCCCGATGCGGGAGGACCTGTGGCGGGCCGAAGACAATGATTTCAATGAGCGCGTGCGCCGGCTCGGCTACCGCCTCTATATTTCTCCCAGGGTGGTCGCCCACTACAAGACGCGCCAGTCCTTCTCCAGGCTGTGGCAGCAGTATTTCGACACGGGGATGTCTACGATACTGGCAATGTCGGTGAACCCGAGGGCATTCAGCTTCCGGCACCTGGTTCCGCTGGCCTTTGTACTGTCGTTGATCGTTCCCCAGGTCCTGGCGTTTGTTTGGCCGCCGTTTTCACTGGTGAGCATGGGCGTGCTGGCCATCTATCTCTGCGCACTGGCGCTCGCGACCGCGGTCGCCGGCAGGAATGCCCGGAGTATCGGCGCGGTGGCGTTGCTGCCCGTCGCGCTGATGGTGTTGCATCTGGCCTATGGAGCAGGGTCGCTGGCTGGCGTATTTCGTCTCGCTGGGAGGAGCGTGACCAGCATGCTTCGACGGCCCGGGCTCTCGGCCGGGCCGTGAAGGGCGGCTGTCGCCCTCAGTCCGGGGAGCACTCGACAGCTTCCAGGATGTCGACCTTGCAGGTGGGGTCACGTCCCGCCAGGCCGGAAATCTGCAGGCGTTTGGTGCCAGTGCCACCCCAGGTCATCGTGGCGACACCGGTGGCAGGCAGATGGCGTCCGGGATCGAGCCCCGGGGGCGGTTCTGATGACAACTTGAAGATCGACAGCCGCGCGTTGTCGACCACGACAACGCCGCTCAGAACACGGCCCGGCTGGTGGAGGTCGTCGGCCTCGGTCACGATCAGCCGGTCGTTGGAGAGCACCACATGAAGGAGCCCGCTGGGAAGGCTCGTTGTGTTGCTGTGCAACACACGGCACGCGGGGCAATGTTCGAGCACCCGCATGAAGAACACACGGGTCTTTTCGACAGGCCGCCACACTCCTGGATCATGAGGGTCAGCGGGAATGTTCCGACTTTCCAGATATCGCGGAAGGTCGGTTTCGAGCACGCGGGTACCCGCACACTCGGACGGATAAGCCGGTTGAGGTCCTGCATGATGTTGCACGTCACACCTCCTGGATACCACCATGGTGACATGAAGCAACAGCACCCGTGAATCTGGCGTGAGACCTGACGTGGGCCTCTGATCGAAAGGGGTACTCAAGGGTTCACGCCGGATTCACGATGGGTGTTGGACGTTTGCGGTAGCGATCGATAGCGGAGCGGATGTCCTTGGACACGGCTGCGACAGGAAATGGAGTGATGGGCCAATGCGCGCGGGCAACGCGCGGCGCTGCGGATATGCCCGAGGCGCTCGATGTTGACCTGCGCTCGGCCGATGCGGCTGGCTTGTTGAAGGCCCTGGCCCATCGGCATGGTAGGCCAGTCGCGGACGCCGCCGATGTGCTGGCGCGGCTGTTCCTGCTGCGCGCGCCCTGGGCGCCGGGGTTGCGGTTTGCAGGCGGCCAGGTAGGGGCGGAAGCATCCTGTCTGTCGGATGATGGCGGGCTCCTGGGCAGAACATTGAGTGTTGGCGGTGCTGGTCTATCCATCGAGGATGCCCTGGCGGGCTGCATCGGAGAGGCCGTCGAAAGGGTGTCCCAGGTCAGGCGTACTGCGGATGTGCTGAAGACCGCCGCCCTGGGTGATGTGGCCGGAGAGCTCCTGCCCGGATGCCAGGAGCGCGTCCGCCGGCTTTGCCGGATGGCAGGTCATGACAGCGACGCAGTATTCGACTGGATTTCCGCCAGGTGCGCGGTCACCTCGCAACGTTGCCTTGTTCCCGCCGACTGGTGTTTGCGCACGTCAGGAGCGCGTCCGCTCGGCGTGCCGGGGGCGGCATTGAGCACGGGCGTGGCGGCTGGTCGGACGACCGAGGCCGCGACCGTGCGCGCCATCCTGGAGTTGATCGAGAGGGACGCCGTCGCGCTCTGGTGGCTTGGAGGACGGCGCCCCCGGATGCTGACGGCGGATGCCGGGCGTCCCGTGACGCCCAGGACATGCTGGCCACCCTGCGGCAGGGCAACCGGGAGCGCGTGACCTGGAGTCTCGATGTGACGAGCGACATTGGCGTTCCGGTCATGGTGGCGGCGTCGAGCCGGCCGGACGGTTATGGCCTGGTATGTGGCTTTGCAGCGCGCCTTGCCGCCACGGATGCGGCTCGTGCTGCCATTCTGGAAATGTGCCAGATGGAAATCGGCCTCAATATCGCCGAGGCCAGGGAGGCCATGCCGTGCGACGCCCCAATGTCGGATGCCGATGGCGCGCGATTGGAGATGGGACACGGCCTCGATGCGCGAACGTGCGACTTGTTGCGCCCCGCAGGCGCGGTCGCAACAGCGGACGTCGATGGCGCAGGCCATCCTGCACAAGCGCTTCCGGTCCTGTTGCAGCACCTGGAGGCTCGGAAAATCGAGATCGCGCTTGTCGATCTGACGCGGCCGGAGTTCACGGTTCCGGTCGTGGCGGCGGTCGCGCCCGGCCTGCAGGTCATGCCATCGCGGTTCGTGACGCAACGGCTGTCGGACGCAATTCTGGAAACGGGTGGTGGAGACGCGTCCACCAGGGGATTGGCGTTGTTCTAGTGCCGCAATCGAGAGCTTCGCCATTATCGGCGGCAACCACATGACGGGAAACAGGATCCAAACAACTGCAACGAGGTGATGGTTGTAGAATAGGTTTTTAATCGGTGGTTCGCAGCCCAGGTTGGCTTCCCGTTACGGCGAACTTCCGCATCGAAATACGAGAGGGATCGAAGGAGAGTTCGCCCCCTCCAACATTGACAATGCACGGCAGGGACATTGGTGCCGGCAAAGGAAATAATACATGCACGGAATTAATCGATCTTTGACGGTGGGACGGAACCAGCCTGGAAAATTGAGAATCACGGCGATGGAACGGCACGAAGAACCGGACCGCTCGATCCGTCAAATTCGCAGTTTTCTGCGCACGCCACGCCCCGATGAGCGCTTCTCCGTGGGAGGCCGTGTCGAGGCCGCGCTTGACGACAATCCCGAAGGTTTCCGCCGGTTGATGAACAAGCTCGCGGCCCGCATCGCGCGTGAACGCTGGTCCGAGCCCATCGAGGAAGGCCTGCAACCGGAGGACAACCCGCACATTCACGCCGGCTACACCTACATGCTGCAATTGATCGCCCATGACATGGTGCACAGCTCGGTTTCATTGGCGGAGGCGGCAACAGGGGCAATCGAGATCACCAACACGCGCGTCTATCCGTTGACCCTCGAGACCATCTATGGCGGGGGCCCCGATGTCTGCCCGCAGGTCTACGAGTTCGATCGTGCGGTCCGCGAGAATATCGATGTCATTCCGCGCACACGCTTCCGGGTCGGCCAGTCCCAGACGCGCAACGGCCACATGGAAGGATGCCCAGTCCGTGACATCGCCCGCGCCATCCCCGCGCAGGTCGGCGATCAGGGCCTGGGTCCCAAGGAGAAACTGGAGCTGTCGAAGGCGGGCACCAACCCGTGGCGGACCGAAGCGCTGATCGCCGATCCCCGCAACGACGATCACGCCATCATCTCGCAGCTCGCAGGACTGTGGCAGGGGCTTCACAACCACATCCTGGAAATCATGCAGCCCGCAGCAGAGATGGCATCGCTGCCGCCGGCAGAGCAGGCCTATCGGCGCTTCTTCTGCGCGCGCATCGTAACGACTCTCATCTACCGCAATATCGTGCGGGAGGACGTTCTGCCGCTGATCCTGCATCCCGACATCAACAAGCTGTATTCCAGGCCGGACAGGCCTCACCTCGATGGGGAAAGATCGGGGACGCCGGATGGCATCCCGGGCGAGTTCCTGGCAGGCGCCTTCCGCATCGGCCACGCGATGGTCCGCAACGGCTATCGCGTCAACTCGGACGAGGAGATCGAAACGGCGTTGGCGCTGCAGCAGAGTTCGAACCGCAGCCCCTTCAGTCTGCCGCTCAATGAAAGCTGGTTGATCGACTGGTCGCGCTTCTTCCGCTTCACGGAGCGCGAGCCGAATTACGCCCATCGGATCGGCCCGGTCTATGCGGGTGCCCTCAAGAATTCGAGCGTGTTCCCGCCGCTGACAGCCATGGATCGCGCGGGCCTGCCGGGACGTGACCTGGTGACAGCAGGCTATTCCGATCTCTGGTCGGTGCCGGCGCTGGTTGCGGAAATCCGCTCGCGGGGCCTCGAGGCAGCCTTGCCGGACTACAGCGAATGGCGGGACAAGGTGCGGGCCTGGCTTGCGATACCGCCGCCTGGCATTGCGGAGGATCCCGCGCCCTTCACGCCGGAAGAAATGGACATCCTGGCCGCCGATCCACCGTTGCCGCTGTTCATCCTGCTGGAGGCCGCACAGTCGATCAACGGCGCTCCGTCACCGACTGACGTTGCCTCGGGAGAGAGCCTGCATCTCGGGGCGCTCGGCTCGATCATCGTTGCCGAGACGCTCTACGGCGCCCTGGAGCGGACCCCGGTCACCTTCGAGGGCGACCACAGGCATCTGCGGGACCGGATCGCGGCCGCGTCGCATGAACTTCTCGGCACGGCCGACGCACTGCACACCATTCCCGAGATCGCAACCATGAGTGACTTGCTGCGATTCATGATCGCTGGCGGCGCGGTTCCGGCACCGATAACGGCCCGGTGAGTGGCCCTCGAAGAGGACGCTGATGCAACAGGAGGAAAAGCACGATGAGACCACGCTTCAAAGTTGATGACGAGGTCGGGTGGGGAATGCTGATCAAGTCGTTCGCCACCGGACGAAACTATCTGACACCCGACGGCCCACCTATTCCGTTGCCCCGCACCCTGCAGGAATTGAAGGATATCTGCGTTGCGCAAGGGCTTGATGTGACATTTCCCGATTATCACACCGGTCTGGTGATCATCCAGCTCAGCGAGGAGGTGTTCTCCATTCGCCTGCCGCCCAAGACCATGATCGACGAGATGGAGAAGTACCTGGATGAGGGTGGAAACTACGCGGCTCCGAAATTCTACGAGGAGTTCTATTTGGCAAATCTGGACCAATCGAGCGTGGAGAAGAAGCGCAGGTTCCACGCGGCCCGCATAGGGGACTATTCGGTCCGGATGTGCGCCTGAGGTTCATCGACTACCATGTGTTGAATTCGATATTTTCGACCGGCGCGCCTGCAAGGCCGAAATCGTCCCGCAGGCGCCCCCAGACTTCGCGATGTTTGATCGGGAAGGCATGAAGGAACCAGCGGGTCATGTTCTCGCGTGTCGCCGGCAGGTCGGGGTTCACCCAGCGCTTCTTGACGGCCGTGAAGAACCTTTCCGCCGCCTGCCGAGCCGTCTGGCGCTTGCCCATTCGGACGAGGCACGCGGCCTTCCAGACGAAAATATTCGGGATAGAGGTTTCCGCGTGCGCCGCCGCTGCCAACGCCGCGGAAAACTCGTCTGTCAGGTAGCGAACCATGGCCAGGTAGCGCCAGTAGAGACTGGTCGGAACCAGCGCCAGTCGTTCTGCCCTGGCAGCGAGCTCTCGCGCATCGTCCATCTCGCCTCGAAATGCGCTGCCGAGTGCGGCCGAACAGCATGTCCAGAAATCACTGTCATTGAGTTCCACGGCCAACTTGTGGTGCACGCCCGCCTGGTCGTGCCGACCCGCCATGGCATTGGCCCAGCCGAGACAAAGCTGCGAGCGCGAGTCCATCGGGTCGAGCCGGGCTGCCTCGCTCGCGAAATGCAGCGCTTCCTGGGTCATGGCTTCGTTCCGGTAGACCCCGGGATGGATGAAATGGACTGAGTTCTGTAGTTGGGCCAGACTTGAATAGGCCGGTGCGAAATGGCTGTGCTGCGCAATGAGTGTTCGATAGAGGCGTGTCGCGTTTTCATACCCTTCGGGTTCGAACGGAATGAACTCGGTTTGCCCCTGTAGCCAAAGGTCGTAGGCGATCAGGTC
>JBKDZY010000086.1:0-6622 GCA_047971765.1 Hyphomicrobiaceae bacterium
TGGTAGCCCTGGGGGAGATCGGGATAGAAATAGTTCTTGCGGTCGAAGACGCTGTAGAGATTGATGCCGGCCTTGAGGCCCAGGCCCGTGCGGACGGCCTGGGCGACACACTCGCGATTGATGACCGGCAGCATGCCCGGCATGGCGGCATCGACAAGGGACACATGGCTGTTGGGCTCGGCACCGAACTCGGTCGAGGCCCCGGAAAAGAGCTTGGCCCTGGTATTGACCTGGGCATGCACCTCCATGCCGATGACGACTTCCCAGTCGCCTGTGGCTCCCTTCAACAGGCTGGCGGATTTGCGGCGCGTCTGTGCGGTGCTCATGCTTGCTGTCGTCCTCGGATTGCGCTGCGCACTCGGGCACCTTGCCAGCCGGCAAGGGGGTGCGACACGGATTTTGACGGGCAATCTATCAGAACTCGCGGTCTAATGAAGCCCGCATTGCAGGCAGGATGCCGGTTGCGGGTTTTTATTGTGGCTGGCGACGAGTGGGCTAGTCTTTGTCCAGACTTTTGGAGGAAACGCCATGATCTACGAGTTTCGGACGTACACGCTGCAACGGGGCAAGCTGCAGGAATTCTACAAGCGGTGGGCGGAGAAACTTCCCAAGCGCCTGGAACTGTCGCCGCTGACGGCCTGCTGGCACACGGAGATCGGCCCGCTCAACCAGGTCGTGCATGTCTGGGAATACAAGGATGTCAACGAACGGTCGCGGATCCGGGCGGAGGCCCAGCGCATGGGGGTATGGCCACCCAATACCCTTGAATTCATCACTGACATGCAGTCGGACATTCTTCATCCACTGCCGTTCTCGCCAAGGATCGAGCCGTCGAGCCATGGCCCGTTCTTCGAGATGCGGACCTATACGCTGAAGGCGGGTACGGCGCCGCAGATGATGGCGGGCTGGGAGGAGAAGCTGGCAGGCAGGCTGGCGCTGTCACCGCTGATCGGCGTTTTCATGTCCGACATCGGCGCGCTCAACAAGTGGGTGCATATCTGGGCCTACAAGAGCCTGGATGAGCGCATGGCCGTGCGCAAGAAAGCCATAGAGACGGGCGTTTGGCCACCGCCGCGGCCAACCCCCATGGAGCGGCAGGAAACGAAGATCCTTTTGCCGGCCCCATTCTCTCCCATCAAGTGAACATCAGAACCGCCACATGAGCTGGTTCCGGTCATCCGGAACCAGCTGGCGGGTAATGCGCGTCATGTGCCAAGGCTCACGTCGAGCCAGCCATTGTGCGTTACCTTGGCGGTGTCGCCCGGCTCGATGAAAGCCGTGGTTGTTTCGCTTTCGACGAGTGCAGGGCCGGCGATCACCTGGCCCGGGGCAACGGCGTTGAAATCGTAGACCGGGATTTCGGTCCAGTCGTCGAGATAGACGCGCTGACTGCGGACGGGAGCTGCGTCTGCGTGTTCCTGCAACTCGGGTTCCTTCGGCAGGGCTGGAAGTTTGCCGATTGCCGCGACGCGCGCGTTGACCAGCACCACCTCGTTGCTGCGTTGGGCATAGGTATAGAGTTCCTCGTGGCGGCGATGGAAAGCCTCGGCCACATCGCCGGAAAGGGTCGGGGATGCGAGGTCGAGGTTATCGAGTGGTACGTTGATTTCGAAAATCTGCTCGCCATAGCGCATGTCCGCACTCCGGGCGATCTGCACGTCACCCTTGAACACCGCGCCCAGGCGTTTGCGGGCGTCCTGCTCCATCTCGCCGAACAGGGTCGCGAGGCCGTCCTTCGTCATGACGGCGGTGTCGCCTATGTGGCTGCGGGTTGCCTCGAAACGAATGTCGGACGCCAGCATCCCCCATGCGGAGAGCACGGATGCGACACGGGGGACGATGACACGCTTGATCGAGAGTTGGCGAGCGACCGAAGTTGCGTGGAGTGCTGCTGCACCACCGAAGGAAAGGAGGGCAAAGCCCGATGGGTCGATTCCCCGGCGCACCGACACCAGACGGATGCCTTCCGCCATCCGGCCGTTGACGATCCGTTGGACGCCAGCGGCTGCACGGACGGCATCGAGACCGACCTTGGAGCCCAGGTCTGCGAGCACCTTTTCTGCTGCCGCCTTGTCGAGCTGCATGCGGCCGCCCAGCATGCCCGTCGGCGCGAGCAGTCCAAGCACAAGGTTGGCATCGGTCACTGTCGCTTCGGTCCCGCCGCGGCTGTAGCAGGCAGGACCTGGTACCGCACCGGCGCTTTCAGGGCCGACATGCAGGACGCCGCCGTCATCGACATGCGCAATGGAACCGCCACCGGCACCGAGCGTCACGATGTCGAGCGAAGGCAGGGCGATCTTCTGGCCGGCGATGCCGCGATCCATGGAGAGGCCCGGCACCGCATCGCGGATGAGCGAAATATCGGTCGATGTGCCGCCCATGTCGAAGGGGATGAGGTTCGGGGTCTGTGTGAGGTGGGCCGCATAGCGGCTGCCGGCGACACCGCCTGCGGGACCGGACAGGGCTGTGGCGGCCGCGATACGGATGGCTTCTGCCGCAGGCGCCACCCCACCGTGGGACAGCATGATGAACAGCGGCCCCCCATAGGCCGCATCCGTCAGGCGCTTTTCGAGCTTGCCGAGATAGCCCGAGACAACGGGGCCGACATAGGCGTTGACGACGGTCGTGGAAACCCGCTCGTATTCCTTGATCTGCGGGTACACGTCGCTGGATGTGGTGACGTAGGCGTCCGGCATCCGTTCGCGGACGCGCTGGGCGGCGGCGTGTTCGTGCGCTGCGTTGGTCCAGGCATGAAGGAAGCAGATGGCAACCGCGGAAACGTCTTCGGCGACAAGCGTGTCGATGGCTGCATCGAGCGCTGCAGTGTCCAAAGGCGTCATCACGCTGCCGTCCGCGCGGACACGCTCCTTCACACCAAGTCGAAGGCGTCTTGGCACCAATGGCTCGGGGGCGGCCAGGCGAAGATTATAGCGGTCCTCGGGTTTCAATCCTTCCCGCATCTCAAGCACGTCGCGGTGGCCTGCGGTCGTGATCAGGCCAACGCGGGCGCCCTTGCGTTCGAGCAGGGCGTTGGTCGCCACGGTCGTGCCGTGGACGATGCGCTCGGTGTCCCGCAGCAGTGCCTCGCGGCTGAGGTTGACGGTCTCTGCCAGCCGGTTCAAGCCCTCGAGCACCCCGATCGAGGGATCCTCGGGCGTCGAAGGGCTCTTCGCGAAGACGGATGTGCCCTGGTCATCTACGGCCACGAAGTCGGTGAAGGTGCCACCGACGTCAATTCCAATTCGGTACATGAGGGTTCGCTTCAGGCGTTGTTCTGGTTGTCGGGAGTGGTGCTGGTCACGAAGCCGTTGGCGGCATCGCGCGCGCGTGCCTGGGGTGTTCGTTTGTCGGGATTGCCCCATCCGCCGCCACCGCCGGAATGCAGGACGAGCCGGTCTCCGGGCGCGATGGTGACGCCAACCATTTTCGTCCCGAGGACGTCCTCGCGGCCATCCGAATGCCTGAGGATGTAATGGTGCGGAAGGCCGTCCTTTCCGCCAAGCATTCCGCGCGCGCCATGGCGGATGCCGTCACCTGCGGTGTTCGCAACGGCTGGCTTCGCGGTCTCGACCACCATTTCGAGTTCGGCTCCTGTGCCGCCCCGGAACTGTCCGTCACCGGCGCTATCGGGTCGGTATTCGTGATGCACGAACAGGAACGGGAAGCGCGCCTCGGCCACCTCGATGGAGCCGAACTTGATGCCGCCCGCCGAGTGCCATTCACCGATGGCCGAGTAGCCATCACCGGCGATAGAGCCGCCGCCACCCGGACGCGCCTGGAACAGATGCCAGATGAAACTCCTTCCGGTTCTCGGATCATCGCCCTTGATGGCAATGCGGAACCGACGTCCCCAGCCGCCCATGGCCCGTTCGGGCGTGGCCGCGGAGAGCGCCACCACGATCGCCTCGACGATCTCGTTGGAGCAGTGGCTGGTGCACATGGTGACGGGGGCACCGTCATCAGCCCAGACGATGGTGCCCGGCCTGGCCTTGACCGTCAGCGGCCGGAACGAGCCGTCGTTCTTCGGAATGTCACCGTCGATCAGATAGGCGAACGCCATGGCGCAGGCGGACTGCATGTTGGCGTGAGATGAGTTCACGAAACTCCGGGCTTCCGAATCGGACGCGCTGAGGTCGATTTCGAGATTGCTGCCGGAGACGGTGACCTTGGCGCGAATGGCGACATCGTTGCGCCCACGACCGTCATCGTCGAGATATGCCTCGCCATTATAGACGCCATCCTTCCAGCCCGCGACGATGGCGCGGGCGCGGCGTTCCGATCCATCGAGCATCGCCTCGACCGCCGGGGCGAGCCGCCCCGCTCCCAATTCCTCGATCAGGGAAAGGAGGCGTTTCTCGGCGAGCTTGGCTGACCCGATCATCGCTGCGAGGTCGCCGCGGAAGTCGCGGGAGTGGCGCACGTTGGTCGCGATCATGCGCAGCAGGTCCTCACGCGGCACGCCCTTGTCGTGGACACGCAGCGGCGGGATGCGCAGGCCTTCCTGGTAGATTTCGGTCGCATCCGGATTATAGGCGCCGTGGGTGGAGCCGCCGATGTCGCTCATGTGGGCGCGATTGATGGACCACCAGGCGAGGCGACCGGATTCGAACACGGGTACGAAAGCGGTGACATCGGGCAAATGGTTGCCGCCGAAATAGGGATCGTTCAGCAGGAAGACATCGCCGGGATGAATGTCATCGCCGAAAGCCTCCACGATGGATCTGGCTGCGAATGGCAGGGCGCCGACGTGGACAGGTACATGTTCCGCTTGCGCGACCAGACGTCCGCTTGCATCGCAGATGCCCGTTGAGAAATCGCGGCTGGAATTGAGGATCTGGGAATAGGCGGTGCGAAGCATGGCTTCGCCCATCTCTTCGACAATGGCGTGCAGACGGTGTTGGACGACGGAAACGGTGATCGGGTCGGGTGAAGGCCGGGCCTCGGCGGGAACGTCTTTCTGCACGATCTGACGGGCTCCTTCGGGCAGGTTGAGGTCTGTAGGCAAGCAGGCTGGCAGGCGGCCCCTGCCGATATCGCCGGCAGACTAGCACGCGGATCTGTCCGGTGAACACCTGTCGGCGGCCGGCAGCGGGAGGCATGGTTTCCGCCGGCCATCGGGCCGCCAGGACGGTAAGCCAAGACCGGGTTCATCATCCTCGATCACGATGTGTTGTTCCGAGGACCATCCAACGAACGGCATCGGGGAACCGTGCAGGGGCGCCATGCTGATTTTTGCTGTGAAACGGGTTGGGTGGGCGAAACGGGCATGGCATGCTGAAGTGGGAAATTCAGTGAGGCATCTTTTCATCACCCCGGTGTCGAAACGGCGTGTCTTGGTTGACGGGCATCTGTTGCAATGATGATAGTCCGCGCTTGCGGTCGACATTGACGATGGATGCCGTGACGAACCTGCTCACCCAGCGCGGGATGCCAATGATATTGCGGCTCATTCAAAGCTATCTGGTTCTTCACCTTGCCGTGTTGGGATTTCTGGTGGTGGATACGGCAACGGCCTGGGCCCAGCGCGATGGCGGGCGTAGAGAGGCCTCCAGTCCGCCTTCGATCAAAGCCAAACATGCCGTTCTGATGGATGCCTTGACCGGTGCCATCATTTTCCAGCGCGATGGAGACGAGCCCGCGCCACCCTACGGGCTGAGCAAGCTGATGGCCCTGGAGATCATCTTCCACGACCTCAAGGCCGGGAAGATCAAGCTCACCGATGACATCAAGATGTCGGAGAACGCCTGGCGGACAGGCGGTGCGCCGTCCCCAGGGACACCCAAGTACGTCAAGGTGAATACAACCGAGACCCTCGAAACCCTGTTGCAGGGCATTGTCGTGCAGTCGGCCAACGATGCGACGAGTGCGGTCGCCGAGGCCATTTCCGGGTCCGAGACAGCCTTTGCCAAGCGCATGACGCGGGAAGCTCGTCGGATTGGCCTCGCGTCGGCAACGTTCACGAATGCCACAGGAATGCCGGAAGGTCCGCAGCAGGGTATTTCGGCGCGGGAGTTGGCCGATCTTGCGCGCTACATCATGCAGACCTACCCGGAGCAATATGCGCGCTTCGGCCAAAAAGAGCTGCGCTACGGCAAGTTTCGCTTCATCAACGACAATCCGCTGCTGGGCGAGTTGGGTGTGGATGGCATCAAGACGGGGTTCGTCAGGAAGCACAGCTATGGCCTGGTGGCGTCAGGCAACAAGAATGGCCGCCGGCTGATCCTGGTGCTGATGGGGCTCGACAGTGTGGCGGAAGTGAAGACCGACGCCACGCGGCTGCTCGACTGGGGGTTCGATGCCCTGCATGAGGTCAAGATCTTCGACAAGGGCGCCATTGTCACCAAGGCGCGGGTCTGGGGCGGCGACCGGATGTGGGTCGGGCTGCGCGGCGATGGTCCGATCTCCATCGTGCTGCCGCGCTATCCGGCTCACCCGAAGTTGACAGCGGTTCTCGTCTACAAGCGGCCGCTTAAGCTGCCCATCCATGAGGGTGACAGGGTTGCCGTCCTGCGGGTCACGACACCGACAAAGACCGTCACGGAAGTGCCTCTCTATGCCGCCGAGACGGTTCATCCCGGTGGCCTGGTGAGCCGCGGCCTGGATACGCTTTTCGACATGACAT
>JBKDZY010000087.1:0-3380 GCA_047971765.1 Hyphomicrobiaceae bacterium
ACCAACCTCGTCGGCAACGCCATCAAGTTCACCAGCACGGGTTCGGTCACCGTCGCCGTGGACGAGATCGTTTCCGACAAGTCTCGCAACGAACGACGGTTGCGCTTCAGCGTCATAGACACCGGCATCGGCATACCCGAGCAGAAGCAGGAAAAGCTCTTCGTCAAGTTCTCCCAGGTCGACGCCTCGACCACGCGCGAGTATGGCGGAACCGGGTTGGGCCTCGCCCTGTGCAAGGAAATCGTGAGCCTGATGGATGGCTCGATTTCGTGCGTGTCCCTTCCCCGCCATGGCAGCACCTTCAGCTTCGACATCCCGATCCCTGCAGAAAAGCCCACCGTCCTCCAGGCCCGGCACGCAACCGTCGAGGCGCCGGGCACGCGCATCCTCCTTGCCGGAGCCAGCGACGGCCTGGCGGGTGTCATCGGATGCTATGCCGAGAGCATGAAAGCCTCGACGATTGGCGCCAACGACATCCACAGCGTTCGCAATGCCCTCTCGGATGGCAGCTATGATGTCATTCTGATCGATGGCCGCAACGGCACCAGCAGTGCCAGCGAGATCCTCGAGCTCACTCGAACCCTCGACGATGGCAATCAGCCCGTCTTCTTCATCGAGGGAACGCCCGGCCAGGGCTCGAGCCTGCAACTGGGCGACGACGAAATCATCACCCGGCCCTTTGGCCGCGCGGCTTTCGATAAGATCGCCAAGCGCATCAAGAGCGCCTCGCGGGTGGAAGCTCCGGTCCAGGCCGCCTCCGTCTCACCTGAGGGCAATCGCCGCTTGCGCATCCTGATGGCCGAGGACAATCCGGCCAACCAGCGCGTCGCAACCGCGCTCCTGAAGTCGGCCGGCTTCACGATCGACATCGCCAACAACGGCCGCATCGCAATCGAGCGTGCCATGTCGGTGCCCTATGACATTGTCCTCATGGACGTCCAGATGCCGATCATGGATGGACTGACCGCGACACGACGCCTACGCCAGGAAGTCCGGCTCCAGCACCTGCCCATCGTTGGATTGACGGCAGGTGCATTAGAAGGCGACCGCGAGAAATGCCTTGATGCAGGGATGAACGACTACCTGTCGAAACCCGTCGATTGGGACGCTCTGCTGTCCATGCTCACCACCATCGAGAAGGAACTGTACGGCGCCGCCGCATGACGGTTGGCACCTGGTGGATGCACGCGAGCCACTCGCAACACGTCCACGGCAAGCCTGGAAGTCCCGGCCAAGCCTGATCGCATCTGCTACTGGCAGCAACCAAAACGACATGGAGCGTTTCAGGCTTGGATGGAAACGCTCAAGTCCCGGCAGCGACTCAGGCAACAAGCGCCATCCTCGCGGAGACTGATACAGCGCGTGAGCACGAAAAAAGCCGGACCAATTCCGGCTGAACCGGAATTGGCCCAGCCTATGCGAAACCATCAACAGCCAGGACCTCGACCTCCCACCAGCACGCAACACCCGCCCGGCACAGGCCTGCATCACGGGGGGCTGGCCGGATCACGTGGCTGACGACACCATCCCGGCCTTGGCGCGGCGTTGCCTGCGCCGCTGCTCCATGCGCGCGTTCACGCGGTCCAGAAGTTGGCCATTGCAAAGCACCAACGTCGCAAGACCGATCGGAATGAGGAACAACAGCGTTCCGAACAACACCAGCACTGCCGCAATCGCCCACAGGATTGCCAGCAGATGCTCCATCAGGCCAATGAACTTGGATTGCGAATGCCGCCTCAGCATGCCTCGCCGATTGCCCGGCATCGGATGCCAGAGATTGAGCAGCGACGTATAGATGCTCGCTCCTGCCGCCAGCAGCAGTGTCACCACCGCCGCCCTCGTCGAGATCATCGCGAGCCCCGCAATCGGCACCGCCGCAACCAGCGCGACTGGCACCGCAATGGCGGACAACTTTGCTGCATCCACCCTGTCCGGCTTGATGGGAGCCGTTGCAATCAGCTCGGGCGCATCTTCTCCGGACACGACAATCCAGGCCAGGGATGCCGCCACCTGCGCTGAAATCACGACAATGGCCGGGGTCAAGGCAACGGCAATCGGCAACGAACCGGATTTCACCAGAACGACTGCCAGGGGAATGGTGTAGATGATTTGCAGACCAAGCTGGGTGAACAGGCTCGGGTCCCGCACCAGCAGGCGCCATTCCTTCAAGCGCAACGACCGGGTCGCGCTGACACCGAACCGTGCCGCCCGCTGTGTTGCCCGGCGGCGTCCCCCGCTCGGCATTCCCGCCGCCTCGAGGCACATGCGGGCAAAGCGGTCACCCAGCAACCTGATGGCACCGGCAAAAAGCACCACTGCGGCAAGCGTCAAGACAGTCACCGCAACCGGATCGCCAAGCAGCGCATCGACCGGAAGATGCGCGATGCCAGCCCCCGAAGCACTGACCCCTTTGCCGCCGGCGGAACCGAGCCATTCGGTCAGCCCGTTGCGGACATCGTCGGGCAGCAGCGCGATGATCTGCACCCCCAGAACGAAGGCCCCGCCGATGAAGGCCCCGCCGAATTGCGCATAGAGCCGCGCCTTGCGTGGGCCGAACGTATAGAACAGAACGGTTGTCGCCAGCAGCGCGAATGCTGTGCCGATCAACGCCAGGCTGGCCAGCGTCGGATAGAACGCGAGCCAGTGGGCACCGTAGCGAACAACCCCGACGTTCGCCACGGGCAGGGCCAGCATCGCAACCGAGCCCAATGATGAAAGCGCAACCGCCAGCGCCTTGGCGGCAAAAACCTTGCGCGGCTGCAACGGGGATCCGAGCAGAAGATCGAGATCGCCACGGTCGTAGAGCGTCCGCGTCGCCTGGAACAATCCCTGCGCCGCCATCCAGCTCACCACGCAGATGAGGAAGGCACCAATGGCGAGGCGCGCATCCCCACCCGCGGAGACGTCCAGCATCGGAGCGATACGCGGCACCATCGGCCAGGCGACGAGATGCAGCCCCAGCACGCCAGCCACCGCAAGCCCTATCGCCATCGTCGACGAACTGCGTCCGAACATGCCGAGAAAGCGACGCCAGTTGAGGCGGAGATCATGCGCGACCAGCCATCCGAACGAACCGGGTTTCAGCACCTGTTTCATGCAGCCACCGGCTGCGGACGTGTGAGGGACAGGAAGACATCCTCCAGGGTCGAGTGATCCCGCCCCGCCGAAGCCTTGAGTTCCGCAAACGTGCCCTCGGCCACCAGGCGTCCCCCGGCAACAATCCCGATGCGGCTTGCAAGCCGTTCGGCCACTTCCAGAATATGGGTCGTCAGCACAATGGTCGCACCGGCTTTCACCCGCTGCGCCAGAAGTTCCTGCACCTGCCGCGCACTGCCCGCCTCGATCCCCGTCAGGGGCTCATCCAGCAGGAGCAGCTTCGG
>JBKDZY010000088.1:0-5001 GCA_047971765.1 Hyphomicrobiaceae bacterium
GAGAAGATCAACCGCTCATCGCGGATGTCGTTCCGCGTTGCGCTGGCCTACGCCCATCACGAATCCGCCATAGGCAACAACAAGCGCGCCCTGACGATCCTCAACGACTACACCCGCAAGACCGGCACGGCGGCTCACCCCGTTGCCAAGGATCTCGTGAAACGCCTGCGGGCGGGCGAGAACGTCGGCCTGCTCGTCTCCACGCCGCAGGAAGGCATTTCCGAAATCTTCTATGGCCTGGGCGAAGCACTCGCGACCGAAGGCGGCATCGGCGTTGGCGCGGTCTATCTGCAGATGGCGATCTATCTCAATCCCAAATCGCCGTTCACGCATACCGCGTTGGCCAACATCTACGAAACGACCAAGAACTACGCTGAAGCCATCGAATCCTACAATCAGGTTCCGCCCGGTTCCCCGCTGGAGGAGGCCATCGAGATCCGCAAGGCCCAGAACCTGAACCTGCTGCACCGGCTCGATGACGCGAAAGCCATTCTCCAAAAGATGATCGCCGCCAATCCGAAGGACATCCAGCCGCTGGAAGCCATGGGCTCGATCCTGCGCTCCAACAAGCACTACAAGGAGTCCATCGGTTACTACACGAAGGTCATCTCCCTGATCGGCAAGCCGCAGAGCAGGCACTGGACGTATTTCTATTCGCGCGGCACCAACTACGAACGCATCAAGAATTGGCCGCTTGCCGAAGCGGACCTGAAAACCGCGTTGAGACTGTCACCGGATCAGCCGCTGATCCTCAACTACCTCGGCTATTCCTGGGTAGACCAGGGGATCAACCTGCAGGAAGGACTGCGACTGATCAACAAGGCCGTCCAGCTCAAGCCCGGCGATGGCTATATCGTCGACAGTCTCGGATGGGCCTACTACAAGCTCGGGGATTTCAAGCAGGCCGTCGAGTACCTGGATCGCGCAGTCGAACTCAAGCCGGAGGACCCGACGTTGAACGATCACCTGGGTGATGCGTTCTGGCGAACGGGCCGCAAGCGTGAAGCCCGGTTCCAGTGGCAACAGGCCCTGACCTTGAAGCCCGAGCCCGAGGACGCCAGGCGCATCGAGGAAAAACTGCGCACAGGCCTGCCCGCACTAGCGAAAACAAAAAAGAAGACCGGCCGCAAGGCGCGCGCGGTTCGCAAGCACCATCACCGACACAAGGCCGAGGCCAAGCCAGCGTCCAATTCGGTTCCCGCCTATCAGTAGCGCCGGACCGAAGCTGCGGGCAGCTCTCACATGACAAAGCCGCAACCGGCAGGCGAACTGGCGCCTGCAAAAATCAATCTGTCTCTGCGTGTGCTGGGCAGACGGCCCGATGGCTACCACGAACTGCAGAGCCTCGTCGCATTCGCCTCGATTGGCGACCGCCTGTCGCATGCCGGCAATGAACCGTTCGGCCTTGATATTTCGGGTCCATTTTCGTCGGCGATCACGCCCGCTGGCAACCTTGTGCTGAAGGCCGCCGAAGCCGTGGCCGCAGCCACCCCGAACATCAAGATCGGCCGCTTCCACCTGCAGAAGAACCTGCCCGTGGCATCCGGCATCGGCGGTGGGTCGGCCGATGCCGCAGCCGCCCTGCGTCTCCTTCGCGGCGCAACCGCCGGCACCCCTTCCAACACCGACTGGCAGGCCCTGGCCGCGCGCCTCGGCGCCGACGTGCCGGTCTGCCTGCATGGCACCGCGGCTTGGATGTGCGGCATCGGCGAGCACATCACAAGGGTGCCATCTCTGCCCACATTCTGGCTGCTTCTGGTCAATCCGGGCGTGGCCATCAGCACCGCCGACATCTTTCGCGGACTTGGCGCACCGGCGCTCACCGACATCCCGGCGCCTCCGCTGCCCCCGAGCGTCGCAACGCTGACGCAACTGAGCGATTTCATGGCCGCAAATCACAACGACCTGACCGCACCCGCATCCGCCCTCAACCCCGTCATCACTGACGTCCTGGCCGCCCTCGCGCGACTGCCGGGCGCCATGCACGCACGCATGTCAGGAAGTGGCGCAACCTGCTTCGCGCTGTTCGCCTCCGAATCCGAAGCACACGCCGCGCAGACCAGTCTGATGGCCAGACACCCGCAGTGGTGGATCAAGGCCGCCAGGACCTTGTCGTGACGACTGCACGACCGCTGGCGTGGAAACGCAACCACCATGACCGTGGCCATCACGGCAAACACTGAGCCAGCCGCAGTCTGCCGCCGTTCAGCGGGCAGCCTCGACGAATTTGAAGTAGCCCTGCTTGTCGCGCGTAATGCGGCCACTCGAGGGTGACGGGAAATGCCCCGTGCAGATCAGGGTCGAGGTATCGCAGAACCGCGAGAAGATCCTATTGCGGGACTCCCCAGCAATCTTCGAATCCCAGTCGGACATCATTCCGATCTCCGGATACTTCACCTGGATCGGCGAGTGCACCATGTCACCGGTGATCAGCGCATCCGCGCCGCTCTTGCCAGCCAGAACACAATATTGATCGATCGTATGCCCTGGCGCAGGCACCAATTGGACGTGATCGTTGAAGACATAGTCGCTCTTCACCACGTCGACCTGCCCCGCCGCAACGACCGGCAGCACGCTATCGGTGATCCACGGTGCAGCCTCGGGATCCTCCTTCTGCCGCTGCGTCCAGAACGCTAGTTCCTTGTCGGAGAAGATATAGCGGGCATTGGGGAACGTCGGCACCCAGCGGCCGTTCTCAAGCCGCGTGTTCCAGCCCACATGATCCACATGCAGATGGGTACACATCACGAAATCGATATCCTTGAAACCGAGCCCCGCGGCAGCAAGCCCCTTTTCGTACTTGTCGCTTGCCATCTTGTCCCAGAACGGGCGATGCGGCCGCGGCTTGTGGTTGCCGACACAGGTATCGACCAGGATACGGTGATTGCGTGTCTCGACGACATAGCTCTGGATACACAAGACCAGCATGCCGTTCTTGTCGACAAAGCGCGGCTGCAGCCAGTCGCTGTTCTCGGCCAGCAGGTCAGGCGTGAACTTCGGGAAAAAATCGTGCACCGGGAAGAACGGCTGTTCCTGCTCGATAATGCGTTTGATGGTGATTTCGCCGAGTTCCAGACCCGTTGCCATGGTGCGCTCTCCTCTGCCAGACATGCCGTGGAGCGTACGATGAGCTTGTTCACACCAAGTGTCCAGTCGTCGGGACAAAACGCGCAAGCCGCAGGTGATCCCTCCAGGCCGATCGGAAGATTCCTGCATCAATTGATGCGGCGATCGCGCCGGGACGATGGCGCTACTTCAGGCGCGAACTTTTGGACGGCAATGACAGGATGTCCGTCAGGGCTTCGATGCACGCCCTGATTCTGGGCACCTCCCGCATCGACTCATGCACGATCAGATAGGCATCCCGCTTCATCAGGGCCTTGCCACGCGAAACGCGAACCAGCTCGTCCCAGGGATCGGCGAGCAGGTTTGGAAGCAACGCGATACCAAGCCCGAACCGTGCCGCCGCAATGCGCGCCCCGAGATGATTTGTTTTCAACTTTACCGGTCCGGCACCAATCGCCTTGTCGAGAATCTTGTATTCACGCAGGTCGACAAGATCCTGCGGGTAGCCAATATATTCGTAATCGGTCGGCTTGCGGCCCTTGAGATACGAACGGCTGCAATAAAGATGATAATCAAGGTCGAAAATACGTTGACCGATTAGCCCAGTATCCGGCTCGGGAGGCCCAAGTCGCAAGGCAATATCCGCATCGCTCCGCGCAAGGTTCAAATTCGTTTGCGAAATAAAAACCATCAAATCTATATCCGGATATTTAGCTCGGAATTCACCTAGCGCTGGCATTAAAAGAAAAGATGCGATAGCTTCAGACGCGGTGAGTCGTACCGGGCCCACGAGTTTCGCTTCAAAGCTCGCGATCGCGCGCTGTACGGCCTCGGCACCTGCACTCATCGGTTGGGCCAACTGCAGAATGCGTTCACCTTCTGATGTGAGGACAAAGCGGCCGCTGTCACGAATAAACAACGGCAACCCCAGATCAGCCTCAAGATTGAGAACGCGCCGCCTGACCGTTGCATGAGTCGTTCCCATCTCGCGCGCCGTCGCGGACAGATTGCCGGCCTTGGCCAAGGCCACCAAAACCCGCAAATCCTCCCAGTCGAAGTTGACTGATTGTTTTTTCACAGGCGCTGTTTGAATTTTCGGAATGGTTACCATCGCGCACCAAATGTAGGTTGTACCCAGGCTAGGAAACAAGCCATGCTGATCTCGCTTGATGTCAACTCTGGTAATCCGTGAACCTAAGCAAAGCCGCTTTCATTCAGGATTTGAAGTTCATTGCGTACACAGAGTCAGCGAGGTTGGACATTACACGCAAGGATTGTGGTGAGATCCTTGAATGTCAGAAGAGCATTAGCCGGGGACCAGCAAAAATGATCAAAATCAACGAAAGCGCCCAACCGGAATCAATAACCCACCTTCTTCATCGTGCCTGTCAGGTTGCCGACAGCATATTCAATGACGAGGCAAGAAGGTCGGGACTGACGACAAGGCAGTTTGCCGTGTTGGTGGCAGTCGCAAACCACAAGGACATCAGCCAGACAGGCCTGGTGCAGATCACCGGCATCGATCGGTCGACCATTGCAGAGATCGTCAAGCGCCTGCTCAAGCGCGGCCTGATCCGTCGTCGGCGGACGAAAGCCGATGCACGCGCCTACGCTGTGCGGTTGACAGATGAAGGCACGGTATTGCTGACTGATGTCCAGCCAGCCGCCACCAGGGCCGAGGAACGGCTGTCCGCAGCCCTCAGCGGCATCAACCATATCGAGTTCAACCGGGTTCTCTCCGATCTCGTCGCCTCCTTCCCGGAAGTGCGCTGACGATCGACGGGCCGGAAACGGCCGGAAGGGACGCAAAAAAGAGGAAATGCCGAAAGTTTCATCCCGTCCCGGAGGCGATCGCCACGTTCAAAGGGATGGCGCATGAAAATGGAGTGCCAACCACTCCGAATTGAACCCGGAGCGCCGCGCGATGGTTCGCGC
>JBKDZY010000089.1:0-2700 GCA_047971765.1 Hyphomicrobiaceae bacterium
GTGCTGCGGACCCCGCGGTCAAGTCACGCCGCCTTTTGCAGGGACTCGAAAATGTTCAAGACAATCCTCATGGCCCACCGGGGTGACATCGCCTGCCGGGTCATCAAGACAGCGCGCAAGATGGGGATCAAAACCGTTGCCGTCTATTCCGAAGCCGACAAGGACGCACTCCACGTCGAAATGGCCGACGAGGCGGTCGCCATCGGTCCGGCGCCTGCGGCGGAATCCTACCTCGTGATGGACAAGATCATCGCCGCCTGCAAACAGACGGGCGCCGAAGCAGTCCACCCGGGCTATGGCTTTCTGTCGGAGCGCCAGTCCTTTCCCGTTGAACTGAAAAAGAACGGCATCGTCTTCATCGGTCCCAACCCCAAGGCCATTGCCGCCATGGGCGACAAGATTGAATCGAAAAAGGCCGCGGCCGCTGCCAAGGTCTCGACAGTCCCCGGCCACGTCGGTGAAATCGCCAACACCAAGGAAGCCGTCAAGATCGCCAACCAGATCGGCTACCCGGTCATGATCAAGGCCTCTGCCGGTGGTGGCGGCAAAGGCATGCGCATCGCCTACAACGCCAAGGAAACCGAAGAAGGCTTTGAACTCGCGCGCTCCGAGGCCAAGTCCTCGTTTGGCGACGATCGCATCTTCATCGAGAAATTCATCGAAAACCCGCGCCACATCGAAATCCAGATACTCGGCGACAAGCACGGCAACGTCGTCTACCTGGGCGAACGCGAATGCTCGATCCAGCGCCGCAACCAGAAGGTCCTCGAAGAGGCGCCATCGCCGCTCCTCGACGAAAAGACCCGTAAAGCCATGGGCGAGCAGGCCGTCGCCCTTGCCAAGGCCGTCGGCTATGACAGCGCCGGCACCGTCGAGTTTGTCGCCGGGCAGGATCGGTCGTTCTACTTCCTCGAAATGAACACCCGCCTCCAGGTCGAACACCCGGTCACCGAGATGATCACCGGCATCGACCTCGTCGAGCAGATGATCCGCGTCGCCGCCGGCGAAAAGCTGCCCTTCAAGCAGTCGGATATAAAACTCAATGGCTGGGCGGTGGAAAGCCGCGTCTATGCGGAAGATCCGTTTCGCAATTTCCTGCCGTCGATCGGCCGTCTCGTCAAATACCGCCCGCCGGCGGAATCGACCAACGACGGCGTCACCGTGCGCAACGACACCGGCGTCTTCGAGGGTGGCGAAATCTCGATGTACTACGACCCGATGATCGCCAAGCTCATCACCCACGCAAAGACCCGTGAGCAGGCCATCGACGCCCAGGCCGTCGCGCTCGACAGCTTTTTCATCGACGGCATCCAGCACAACATCCCCTTCCTCGCGACGGTCATGCAAAACAAGCGCTGGCGTCAGGGCACGCTCTCGACCGGCTTCATCAAGGAAGAGTTTCCTGAAGGTTTTGTCCCGCACGCCCCGAAAGGTGAGGATCTGACCGTTATCGCCGCCGTCGCCACCGCCATCGACCACATCGGCAATGAGCGCCGCCGCGGCATCACCCAGCAGATGGCCGGCCAGTCTGTCAGATTTACCAAGCAGCGCACGGTTCTCGTCGGCGATCAGAAAGTCGATGTCGAGGTCATGGGCGTCTTCCCCGGCCCCTATTACGTCTCGCTCCTCGACGCCAGGGGCAACCCGTCCCACACCATGGAAATCACCTCCGAGTGGTGGCCCGGCGAGCCGGTCTGGAAAGGCACCGTCGCCGACAAGGACGTCGCCGTCCAGATGCGCCAGATCCCCAACGGCTACACGCTGTCCTATCGCGGCATTCAGGCGCCGGTTTACGTCTATACCAAACGGGAGGCTGAATTGGCCGCCCTGATGCCGGTGAAGGCCGCTGCCGACATGTCCAAGTTCCTGCTTTGCCCGATGCCCGGTCTCGTCAAGGCCATCCATGTCAAGGACGGCGATGAGGTCAAGGCGGGGGATCCGCTGGCCGTCGTCGAAGCCATGAAAATGGAGAACATCTTGAAGGCCGAGCGTGACGGCAAGGTCAAGAAGGTGGCCGCGAAAGCCGGCGCCAGCCTCGCAGTTGACGACGTCATCATCGAGTTTGCCTGAATTTCTGTGCCGCGTGCCGGAGCCGCTCGATAAGCGGCTCAAAGCTCTCTTCGTTACGCGCCTCGGCAAATACCATATAGACCGGATAGGTGAACTTGCGCCGTCGTTTTGGCTGCCTGAGGAGACCGTCATGGACCAACCGGCGCACCATCCGGCTCGGGAAATAAGCGCTCGCTCCATTGGCCATCACATAATCGAGCCCCATCGGCCCAAGTGCCAGCCGGAGCGCCGGATTGGAGCGCTCCGGATAGGCGGCTGCGTGATCGACAAGGAAGTCCGCACCCCAGTCGATCAGCACATAGTCGTCGGCTTCGCGCCGCCGCCCGGATCTGCCCCCGGCTCTGGCCCCAGACCTGCCGCCAGAGCTTCCACCAGACCCGCGCGGCGGGCTGACCAGAACGAATTCCTCGTCGAACAGGTGCTCCATGATGAAGCCCGGCGGCGGCGAGGGGCGATAGAGCAGGGCAATATCGAGCGTACCGCCGATCAGGCGCTGCATTAAAACCGCGGGCTCGTCACCAACGCCCGATACGGCAAGGCCCGGCATGGCTCCCCGCAGTCCACTCACCCAGTCCAGCAGAAAACCGTGCCATAAACTGAGCGGCGCCCCGATGGCGATCTGCTCGGGGT
>JBKDZY010000090.1:0-2997 GCA_047971765.1 Hyphomicrobiaceae bacterium
CCGGCATCGCGGCCGTCCTGACCCCTCGCGACGTGCGCGGCCGGGAACGTATCGAGTGAGACAGTCCCTGACGTGGACCCCGTTCGATCCGGCCGCAGCCGCGCGCTCCAGTGCCGAGGCCCACGCAAGCCGCCGCCGCTACGCCAACCTCGATGGCGACCTGGAACCAGCGACACTCGAAGACGCCTATGCCGCACAGGAGGCTCTCAGGGCGATCTGGGAACCGAGCCGGGGGCCCGTTGCAGGGTTGAAGATCGCAGTCACCACCAAGGTGATGCAGGAACTGATGGGGATCGATGCCCCGTGTAGCGGCATGATCTATGCCCGGACCATCCACACCTCGCCCTATGAACTGGTACTGGCGACCCACCAGAACGTGGTGCTGGAGTTCGAACTTGCCGTACGGGTGGGGCGCACGCTGGGGAAGAAAGCCACCCCCTGGACACGCGACGAGGTGCGCGCTGAAGTGACCGAGGCCATGGCAGCCTACGAACTGATCGAGGATCGCCACGCCGTCTACAAGGAAACGCGGCCGACCACTCTGATCGCCGACAACACCTGGAACGCAGGCATCATCCTTGGGCCTGCCATCAAGGTTCCGGCCTCCCTGCCGCTCGATGGCCTGAAGGGGCGCCTGGAGATGCCAAGCGGCACCAGGGAAGGCGTGACGGACGACCCCATGGGCGCGCTGGCATGGTGCGTGAACCTTGCGGCCGACCGGGGCCGGCCGCTGGAAGCCGGGCAGGTCGTGATCACGGGCAGTGTCATTCCAACGTTGCCGATCGCCGCCGGCGAACACTTCACATTCACGCTCGACGGCATCGGAACGGTCAAAATAAGCGCCAAATAGAAGGCTTTTCTGCAAATCATCCCGTGGTGAGCAGCCCCCTCCAGCGATGCTGCGGACTGTCCGGGAAGGGGAAAAAGCTCAAAAAAGGCCCGTTTTTCGGGAAAAACCGTGACTTTCAAATCACAACCCCCGGATTCATCTCGAAAAAATTGCATTTCCGCTTTTGAAAAGCACTGATTCGAACTACCACCAACAACAAGATCATGTTTCTACCATTAATCAGATAGTTAACCGTCCGACCTAAGACAGGAACTAGCAATGCAAGCAAAAGCTGCCGCGAAGGCTACAAAAACGACGAAAGCAGCCAAAGCCACGAAATCGGCGAAAGCTGCCCCCGCAAAGGCCGCGAAGGCGACCAAGGCAACCAAGGCCGCTCCGAAGGCGGTGAAGGCTGCCGCCAAGCCGGCCAAGAGCGCCAAGACCACCGCCGTGAAGGTTGCCAAGGGCGACACCGTCACGCTGCGCCACATCGGCAATGCCATTTCGGAGGCCCACAACCTTCCGAAGAAGCAGGCCAACGAGATCCTGGCGCACACCATCGACATGATCACGGGCCACCTGAAGAAGGGCGCCCGCATCCGCATCGGTGGCCTCGGCGTGCTGCAGGTCAAGAAGCGCCCCGCCCGCATGGGTCGCAACCCCGCCACTGGCGAGCAGATCAAGATCAAGGCCTCCAAGAAGGTCGCCTTCCGCGCCGCCAAGGAGCTGAAGGAAGCCGTTTGAACCTGAGGGCCCCGGGGCCCGGACCGGGGCTTCAGGTTTTTGCCTGCCAAAAAGGGTCGGATTTTCCGGCCCTTTTTCTTTGTGGTTCCGGGAAGCCGAGGCTGCGGCCTGGCCCTGCGCGGGCGCAGACTGAGCGATTCCACACAAGGCGGAAACGCTATAGAATGGCAGTTCCGAGGCTCGCCCATCCATTCCGGCGCGTCGACCCATCAGGTCCGGGAACGTAGAAAGAAAAAGGATCTCCCGATGGCGGGACTCGATTGGACGATCAACGTCACCGACATTGCACGCGACGGGCTCAAGATCAGCACATCGCTTGCGCCCGAAGCCTGCCAGCAGCTCGCCGGCGACCTCGGAATCCTCGCGATCGACGGCCTGCGTGTCGAAGCCGCGATCACGCCAAGGAGCGGGGGACGCTACCATCTCGCCGGTGCGCTTTCGGCGGACGTTCAGCAGGCGTGCGTGGTGTCGCTCGACCCGGTCGCCTCGGCGGTCCGGGCAGACCTCGACATCGAACTCAGGCCGGGCAGCCTGAGCGAGGAGCCGGACGCAATAGAGGCAAACGAGAGCTTCCTGGACGAACCGGACATTGATGTCATCGAGAATGGCGTCATTGATCTCGGACGGATCATCTACGAGGAACTGGCAACCAACCTGGATCCATTCCCACGCAGCCTGGATGCCGAACTCGAACAATCGGAGGCCGGCAGGGATGACGGGGAAAGCGGCCCGTTCGCCGCCTTGCGCGGACTTCGAAGCGCCAAGAATGACCGCTGAAAACGCACTAAACCCGTAGTTTTGAAAGCGCCTGGATGTCAACGGCTCTTTGTCGCAGGGCATGAAATTTGCCGATAGTATTTGTCTTGAACCGGCAAGTGGCTATCTTGCACAGGCTTTCGATGGGGGAGTTTTGACCTGGTGCAACCGGTGTTGCAGCCATCAAAACGAGTTGGATAACGATATATAATGCCAGGCCCGCAGACACTTGCTCTTGACGCCATGGGTGGCGATCACGGACCGGAGGTGGTCGTGCCGGGCGCCGCGATTTCGCTTCGCCGCCACCCGGCACTTTCGTTCCTGATGTTCGGGGACGAGGCACGCATCGAGGCCAGCCTCAAGAGCGAGCCCGATCTTGCCAGGCGTACGCGCGTTTTCCACACGGACCGCGCCATCGGCATGCAGGACAAGCCAAGCCAGGCGCTCAGACGCGGCAAAGGCTCCAGCATGTGGATGGCGATCGAGGCGGTCAAAAACGGGGAAGCGGGCTCAGCCATCTCGGCTGGCAACACCGGCGCGCTGATGGCGCTGTCCCGCCTCATCCTGAGATCCATGCCGGGCATCGAGCGGCCTGCCATCGCAGCCCAGTGGCCAACCATCGGCCGTCCGTCGCTGGTGCTCGATGTCGGCTCCAATATCGGCGCGAG
>JBKDZY010000091.1:0-4237 GCA_047971765.1 Hyphomicrobiaceae bacterium
GGAGATCGAGCCGCTCGTGCAGCGGCTGGTTGGTGTGATGAAGCGGCTGCCCGGCGAGAAACCTATCGAATGGCGCACGGACATTCCTGATCAACGCCTGATCCTGCCCGTCGACCAACGCGATCTCGAGGAAATTCTCGGCAACCTCATGGACAATGCCCGCAAGTGGGCCAGCGGTCATGTGGCGGTCAGGCTCATTGATGCCGAGGACGGCCCGGTCCTTGTCGTGGAGGATGACGGACCAGGTGTGCCCGAGACCAGCCATGCGGATATTCTCGGAGGCGGTGTGCGTCTCGACCGGGGTGTCCCGGGTACGGGGATGGGGCTCGCCATCGTGGTCGACATTGCGAGCCTCTATGGTGGCAAGGTGGTGTTGTCCAGGGGGGCGGTGCTGGGAGGACTGAAAGTCTCTGTCGTGTTCCCGCCCGTCCGCAGCTTTCAGTTTCGTTCGATTTGAGTTGGTTCGAGGCAGTTCGCCGCTGACATGATCATGGCCCGAACCGGTAGGGTTCGGGCCATTTCATTCGTTTCGGTTGCGCTGCTGGATGGGTGGCTGTGGTGCTGCCGTCTGCCTACTTCGCGCGGTTCTTCGCGAGCCAGCCGTCGACCAGTTCCACGGTCTGGTCCAGTTCCGCAAGGCGTTCGCCGCGCTGCTCGGCAATGCTCTTCACCAGCAGGTCCACGCGCTCGATATTGGGGGCGCCGGCGGCAAGGGCGCGGGCGGCTGACGAGGGGCTGCCAAGGGAGAGCGCCGCCTGGGCATACTTCTCGAAGGGGACGAGGTCCTTCTCGTCCGCGCCCAGGGATACGCAAAGCCTGACGACCCAGTCGTAGACCTTGCGTGTTGTCTCGAGGTCGGAATGCACGGCATCCTTGATGGGCCGCATGTCGTCCTTGCCGACGCAACGGTAGTTGCCGGCAATCAGCATTGCCCATTTCGCCAAGGGTACGAATACGCTGTCATGCACCTTCAGCTTGACGGGGACTTCGGTCGGCTTGCCATCGACGGTCAGGCGCGCCGCCTCGATGTCCTTCTGCAGGCGTTGGAGAAGGGCTGTTGCCTCCGCATTTTCGAAACGTGCAGACTTGAAGTTGGTTGGCAGGCGCACCTGCAGCACGTTGACCGGCTCTTCGGGCGGGCGGAACGCCTGGGGGTCGGGGCTGCATAGCGTCATGTTCTTTGGATCGAACGACTGCCAGACCGATGCATCGGTGAAACAGTGTGTCAGCTTCGCGGTGTCCAGTCCGGGGATCCGGGCGAGATAGGGAAGCGGCGGCATGTTCATGATCGACATGCACGGCTTGCCGGACCTTGCGACCCGGTCAAGCAGTTCGCGGACGCCGGGTGAACGGTACTGCGGTTCCTGCATCGCCAGGGCAATGAGGTCGTATTGGCCGGGATCGGCGTCCACACCCGTCGCGGACAGTTTGCCGGGCAGCGTCCTTGAATTGATCTCCACCAGGCCTTCCCGGCCGCGGATCGGCATCCGGACAACGGCGCCATTGCTGTTGAAGGCCTCGACCTCGGCCGGCAGGCAGACCATGGTGCAGTTGTGCCCGCCCATGGCCAATTTCGTACCCAGTAGCGAACCGTATGAAGCACCGAGAATGAGCGTGTTGACTGGCGTGGCCATGTTGAGCCTTTCCTTGTGACGGAGCATTGGACGTTCGGAAGCGGACGAGCACCCGAGGCGTGCTTCCGTGATCTCTTTTGTATTCCTCCGATATGCTACGGGCGAAGTTGGTGTGGCGCAATTTCGGCGTTCGTGGCGGGGCCGAAGGGGTTGACCGGAAGCCTGCACTTTGATCTCATCAGATCGGAAAGGGTGTGCGCGGATGATCCATGCCGGGCCGCCATCGCGACAGGCATCACCATCATCCCGGGAGAATGGACATGGGCAAGATCATCCGCGCGTCCGAGCGCACGACCAAAACGCAACCAGCGACGAGCTTCGTCGGCACCGTCTTCGCCGACGAGGTGGTGGTTGGCGAAAAGCCGTCGCGGATGCGGGCGACCCGCGTGTCGTTCACGCCAGGTGCGCGCACCAACTGGCATACGCATCCCGTTGGCCAGACGCTCTACTGCCTGCACGGGATCGGCCGCTATCAGCTCGAGGGAAGCAAGGTTGTGGAACTTCGGCCGGGCGACACGGTGATCATTCCGCCGGGGGCAAAGCACTGGCACGGCTCGGCGCCCGGCAACCTTTTCGCCCATCTGGCGATGTCGGAGGTGTCCGACACAGGCGAGGGGACCAAGTGGCTGGAACCGGTCTCGGACGCCGACTATACGGCCAAGCCCTGATCATGACGGTGAGGCTGTGAGGTGGAGGCGCCTGCCGGCGACCGCCAATCGGGCGTTGACCGCGCCGGAGATCCAGTTGCTCGTTGGAGCTGTGTTTCGCCCGATAACGGCATTTCCGGTTCATCGGCAGGCCGGGCCAATTCCATTTGGCGCGCGTGGGGGCTAGTGTCCGCGCCATGAACTGGACCGACGAGGCAATCGTGCTTTCCGTGCGCGCGCACGGCGAGACGGCAGTCATTGCCGAATTGTTGACGCGCGCTCATGGGCGGCACCTGGGTCTGATCCATGGTGGCCGCTCGCGCCGTCTGTCGCCGGTTCTGCAAACGGGCAATCATCTTGATGTGTCCTGGAAGGGCCGTTTGCCGGAGCAACTCGGCCACTATTCGGTGGAGCTGCGCCGCGGCTTTGCCGGCGAGGCGATGGCGACGGGCGATCCGGCGCGGCTGGCGGCACTGTCATCCATGGCAACGCTGGCGCGCCTGCTGGCGGAGCGGGATCCCCATCCTGCACTCTACGAGGTGACGTTGTTCGTCCTCGGCTTTTTCGACGATGCCAGCGTGTGGCCGGCTCTGGTCGTGCGCTGGGAACTTGCGCTGCTTGACGAACTGGGGTTCGGTCTTGATCTCGCCAGTTGCGCGGCGACTGGCAGCAATGACCAGCTCCGCTATGTCTCGCCACGCTCGGGGCGGGCGGTGTCCGCATCGGCCGGGGAGCCCTACCGGGACAAGCTGCTTGCCTTGCCGTCCTTCCTGGCGGGTCGGTCCGGCAGTGGTGCAACGCCTGCCGATGTGGTCGAAGGTTTGCGTCTGACCGGCTATTTCCTGAAGAGGCGGGTGCTCGAACCGCATGGCAAGGTCATGCCGGAAGTGCGCCTCAGGCTTGCCGATATTCTCGCTCGCCAGGCCTGATGTCGATCGCGGTGGGTGGCCGTTATCGCATGGCGCGCCTTCTCAGCGCTGTTCGGACACGCCCACCTTGCCGCCCGCCTTCCGGTCGATGAGATACGACGCGCCATTGCGGGCGTTGTAGTTCGCGATGCGGCTTGCCGACGTGAGCAACCCGCCACGGTGTTCGAAGACGATGTTGCCGGCGCTGCAGCTCTTGTGGGTCACGGTCATGCGCGGTTTGATGGTGTAGGTGCGGCCGGCGTAGCGGTAGCCGACGGTTTCGCGGCTCTTGTTGGTGATCTTGAACCTGATGGTGAGCGACAGCGGCCGCCCGAACAGTTGGACGGACAGGAACTTCGGGTCCTTTCCCGGTGCGCGCGCCACGCCGACGCCGATCTCCGTCACCTGTGGCAGCAGCATGTTGTGGCGGTGACCCTTCGAGTGCTTCCAGCCTTCCACGACATCCCTGACGAGTTTCCCGGTCTTGAAGCCACGGCTGTCGAGGTTGAGGGCCAGGTTCTCGGCGACGGTGCAATAGGCATAGCCGCTGGCCTTGGCGCGGTCTGCCGGAGACCGTCCGTCGGCCTCATGGGCGAACCGGCCTGATCTCGCGAGGTAGGTCGCGAAAGCGCGCGCCGCCGTGTCGAGCGTATGGTTGCGGGTCAGCCTGCCGACGCCTTGAGCGCGGCGGAAGTCGTTGGTCGCCTGGACGATCGCCATTTCGGCTGCGGGGAGGTTCGGGAGATCGGTCATCGTCGAACTCGAGCAGAACCGGAGTTGCTATCGGCGACCCGACGCAACGCCTCCGCGCGCCGCGTCGGGCTGATCATTGCTGGTGCTGCCGGCACCGCCTGCAGGTCAGGCGACGGGCGGGCGTTGATTGCTGGACGCGACGGTCGTGGTCTTGTAGCCGGCTTCCGGTGGAATGCGGACCGCCCACTTGCCGGATTCGGTCTTGTAGCGCTCCGGCCGTACCATCACCACGTCGCGTTGCCGGGCGCGCTCCATGGCTTCGGCGACTGTTTTGCTCTCGGACAGCAGTTCGAGA
>JBKDZY010000092.1:0-2074 GCA_047971765.1 Hyphomicrobiaceae bacterium
TTTCCCACCGTGGCTGCTTTCCACAGTGTTTCCGGCATAGTTCATAAACACGCCTGTCAAGCGGGCGGCCGAGCCTGAAGTAGTCCCGATGAAGACTCAGCACCTCGTTTCCCTGTACGGCATTAAACAGCCATTCTGGCAGTGTGATCCCCCATTCCACGACCCGACCACTGGCCTCTGATCTCCTGATCGTGGCACCCTCGATGAGGCCAAACGCCTGCCACTGCTGCTCCCCATTGGTTTTGATGTTCGTGCGCAAACGTGTACCGTCCAGTCGGGAGAGGGAGTTCCTAAGATTCTCGTAGGCGTTGCCGTTCGTGACCCGGTTGGCGAAGTGCAGAAAATCGGTCGCGTTGAAGCTCACATGTCGCGAGATCGGCTCTCCCCGGTTCTTTGCAGCCATGAGCTGGCTGATTGCAAAGATAAGGATGTCCTTGTCGTAGACCGTTGCGATACCGTGCGGCCCTGGTTCGACCTCTAGGGTAGCTTCCCCGTTCGTGTAGCGGCGAATGTTGCGGTCCGGCTTCTTCGACATTGAGAAGATAGGGTGCTCCATGGAGGCCATGTCAGACTTCAGGTTCACGTCGCCGGGGTCGCAGATGAACAGCTCTTGCTGCGGATAGCGATCCGGCAACAAGCGTTCGTCTGGCTCCGTTTTCGACATTTCAGAGACTCCTGTTCTGACCTCACGTACCATAGTTCCGATATTTTAAAGACCGCGCAAGGACTTTCGACATTTTAAAGACGCTCGCCTGAATCCTGATCACGACACGCTTTAGCAAGCTTCTTGGCTTGCTAAAGCGCAATCCTTTTGTATTTCCAAAGGGATATCCTTTTTCCACACCTGCAAGGATTGCGCCCCCTCCACGGCTGCCATGACAGCCAAGATTCGTCGCTACGGTCTTCCTTTTTAAAGACAGAAATCACCTTTTCAGAGACGCGCCTTCGATATTTCAGAGACGCTGTGGATAAGATTGTCTTTTTTTATCATATAGATAGCAGCTTTTTTGTCAGCCGTAACGATTCAATAACATATATATAACCACACACCGAGCTTGACCGGCACCAGCGGCAAGTGAAAGGAGCACTAGCATGAGCTTCGGAAAAGAACTGATCCAGAGCGCCTACGAGGCGCTGGAAATCGCACAGGGCAAGGCAGAACCTGCCGCAGTCTATGTGCCCAAGGCTGTTGACGTGATCGCGATCCCTAAACGATAGGGCTTTAATAAGCGGCCTTTACCCAGCACACCAAAAACGGTCTTTTTTGGAAAATGCTTAGAAAGGGATGCTTGACGCTACCAGAAACCCCATTCAAAACGTACAGAGTTTTGGAAGGTTTTTGGGATGCTTGTCGGCTACGCTCGGGTCTCAACCAAAGAGCAGCAACTGGATGGTCAGGTCGAAGCGTTGGAGGCCGCTGGCGCTGAAAGGATCTGGGCTGAGAAAGTGTCGGGTTCGAAATCGAACCGTGAAGAATTGGCCAAGCTCCTCGATCAGCTCCGCCCGGATGATGTGGTTATCGTCACCAAGTACGACCGACTCAGCCGCTCTCTCCAAGACCTGCTGTCGATAGTTGAAGTAATCCGCGAGAAGGGAGCCGGTTTCAGGTCACTGGCTGAGGACATCGACACGACTACTCCGGCCGGGCGGCTGGTCTTCCATGTGTTCGCATCCATCGCGCAGTTCGAGCGCGAACGGATTTCAGAACGAACCAGAGAAGGGCTTGCCTCTGCCCGGAAGCGAGGGCGTGTGGGCGGCCGCCCGGCCGCCTTGTCTCCAGAGCAACGACAAGAAGTCCGAGTGATGAGAGATGACCAAGGGCGCGGAATCGCAGAACTGGCACGTCTTTTCGGCGTCAGCCCGAATACGATCAGACGGGCATAAATGCAGACTCCGCTTGGCCCTTTGAAAGACCTCGATCTTGGCGATCATGATGTGTGCGCGGCCATCCTAGCCGAGGACAAACACCAGCTCATCGAGGGCCTCGTCTTCGAGAGCTATTTCGACCAGTATCTGCTGTCGCTGACCGAGGCATCCGACCAGAAAGTACAGCTCGTTGATGTCGATACAGCGG
>JBKDZY010000093.1:0-3565 GCA_047971765.1 Hyphomicrobiaceae bacterium
CATTGATGCCAGGACGCTGGCCGGCGTGCTCGACAAGGTGTTCGGCGGTCTGCCAGAGAAATCCCAGGTCACGCCCGTCCCGAGGACGGAACCCACGGAGAAGGCCAGGATCGAAGTGGTCGAGATGGACGTGCCCCAGTCCGTGGTGCAGTTCGGCATGGCGGGGCTGGCGCGCAAGGATCCGGATTTCCTGGCCGGCTTTGTCATGAACCATATCCTCGGCGGCGGCGGCTTTGCATCGCGCCTGACCGAGCAGGTGCGCGAGAAGCGTGGTCTTGCCTACTCGGTCTACAGCTACCTGCAGCCGTTGCAGGATGCGGCGCTGTTCGTCGGCGGGGTCGCGACCAAGAACGAGGCCGTCAAGGAATCCATCGACGTGATCAAGGCCGAACTCCAGCGCATGGCCGATCAGGGGCCCACCGAGAAGGAACTGGAAGCCGCCAAGAGCTACCTCACCGGGTCCTTTGCGCTGCGTTTCGACTCCAATGCCAAGATCGCCAGCCAGCTTCTCGGCATCATGGTGGAGGATATGGGGATCGACTATGTCGACAAGCGCAATGCCCTCGTCGAAGCCGTCACCCTCGATGATGTCAAGCGGGCGGCCAAACGCATCTTGAAAGTGGACGATCTCTTGATCACGGTGGTTGGCAAGCCGCAAGGTTTGGCGACGGCGCAGTGAGGCGCATCGCCGGCACCGGGGCCACTCGGACCGGTGCCGGGGAACACACGGGAGATGGGCGGTCAATGGATCAGGCAGAACGAGACGTCGCGGCAAGCGGTCCCTTGGACGACCTCGGTCACGCCATCTATCGCCAGGATATCACCCTGGCCCTGGAAACCGGGGTCGGAGCGTCGGGGGCATCGAAGACGGCCCTCGCCGAACGTCTCGAGGCCCTGGGACCGGCCATCGCCAGCCTCAAGGCGAAGGTCGATGCCGGTCAGTTCGAGCATGTTTCGATCCTTCACCGCCACGATGATATTGCCGCCGCTGAAACCGCGCTCGCCGAGCTCTCGGACGGGGCGCGGACCATCATTTTCCTGGGCACCGGCGGATCGAGCCTTGGGGGGCAGACGCTCGCCCAGTTGAGCGGCTGGAACATCCCTGGCGGTGCCGATGCCGCCCAGAAGAAGCGGCCACGCACCCGCTTCTACGACAACCTGGACCCCAGGACCCTGTCAGGCGCGTTGTCGGACCTGGACCTTGCGGATGCCCGCTTCGTGGTGACGTCGAAGTCCGGCGGCACAGCCGAAACGCTGACCCAGATGGTCGCGGCTCTGGAGGCCCTGCGTGAAGCCGGGCTCGGGCAGCCTCACGAGGTCGCGCGCCGCTTCCTGGCCGTGTCCGATCCGGTTCCGGCAGGCGGCAAAAATGCCCTTCGCGCGCTTTGCGGCGAACTCGGCATTCCCGTACTCGACCATCCGCCGGGCATTGGCGGCAGGTTTTCCGGCTTGTCGGTCGTGGGTCTTCTCCCGGCAATCGCACGCGGCCTGGATGCACGCAGGATCCGGCAGGGCGCCTTGCAGGCCGCCGGCCCCGTCGCCGGCGGTGCGTTTTCCGGAGATGCCGGCCGTTTCGCACCGGCCATCGGCGCCGCACTGGCGGTGACCTTGGCGGAAACGCGCGGCGTCCGCGTCAATGTCATGCTGCCCTATGCCGACCGCCTGCAGAAGCTCGGCAACTGGTACGTGCAGCTCTGGGCTGAAAGTCTTGGCAAGACCGGCAAGGGCACGACGCCGATCGCCTGCCTGGGCCCCGTCGACCAGCACAGTCAGCTCCAGTTGTTCATGGATGGCCCGCACGAGCACTACATCACCATCGTCAAGCCGCCATTGGCCGGGTTCGGTCCGGTCATGCCGCCGGACCTGGCGCAGCGCGCTGGCATCGGTTTCCTCGCAGGCCGTCCGGTTGGCGATCTGGTGAACGCCCAGGCTGATGGTGTGGCCGAGGCGCTGGCACAAGCGGGCCGCCCCGTGCGCATGATCCATCTGGGTCGTGTCGACGAGGCCTGCATCGGTGCTGTCATGATGCATTTCATGCTGGAAACGGTATTGGCGGCGTCCCTTATGGGGATCGATGCTTTCGATCAGCCAGCCGTGGAGTTGGCCAAGAGGCTGGCGCGCGAGCGCCTCGCCTGAACGCAGGTCGATTTTCCCGCCCACCAGTCACCCATAGCGTTTCCACAGTAGATGGCAACGCTCAGGTCGCGACGGCGGCTCATGCAGTGTGCGCCGCGCCTGCGCAGGGCCCGGCCATCAGGCCGGTGCGGTCCGTGAGCGCAGACAACCCGCAACTTCCGATGATTGGGGGTTGTGCACAGCCCGGACCATGCGCCAGCCTGATGGGTTGGACACCGCCATGCCTGGTGCGTTACCTGATCCCCAGCAGCAGCGTGAGTCCAAGCCAAGGAGCGCCGCCGTGGCCGTCCGCCAGCTCAGCCCTGAAACCATCAACCGCATTGCAGCCGGCGAGGTGATCGAGCGGCCGGCCAGCGTCGTCAAGGAACTGGTGGAGAACGCCATTGATGCCGGCGCCCGGGAGATCGAGATCGTTGCCGTGGCGGGAGGCCTGTCGCTCATTCGGGTCACCGACAACGGTTGTGGCATGGGGCCCGCGGACCTCGAACTTGCGGTCGAGCGCCATGCCACCTCCAAACTGGCCAGCGACGACCTGCTCGACATCCGCACGCTCGGATTCCGTGGCGAGGCCCTGCCGTCCATCGGATCCGTTGCCACCCTCGCCATCAGGACCCGCAATCGCGAGGCGCCAACCGGCCTCGAAATCATCGTCGATCGCGGGCTGAAGAAGGAGGTCCGGCCGTCAGCGGTCAACTACGGCACCAGTGTCGAGGTCAACGGCCTCTTCTCGGCGACGCCCGCACGCCTGAAGTTCATGAAGTCCGAACGGTCGGAGAACATGGCCATTTCCGAGACCGTCAAGCGGCTCGCGATGGCTCATCCGGAAATTGCCTTCACGCTGACCACCGGCGAGCGGGCTGGCCTGGTGCTGCCCATGCAGGGGCAGACGGCGGATGGCCTGTTGAAGCGCCTGGGCCGCATCATGGGGCGGGCATTCCTCGATGATGCCCTGCCGCTGGATGGCGAGCGCGACGGTATCCGCATTTCGGGTTTCGCCGGTCTGCCGACGTTGCACCGGCCTGATACGTCGCTCCAGTTCCTGTTTGTCAACGGCCGGCCGGTCCGCGATCGCCTCATGCTCGGCGCCGTCCGCGGGGCCTATGGCGATCTCCTGCCGAAAGGCCGCCATCCGCTGCTGGCGTTGTTCATTTCGCTCGATCCGCACGAGGTTGACGTCAATGTCCACCCGACCAAGGCCGAGGTCCGTTTCCGCGACAGTGCCGGCGTCCGGAGCCTGATCGTCGGGGGGCTTCGTCACGCCCTGGAGGCGGCAGGCCATCGGGCCACCGTCATGGGCGGCCAACGCACCGTCGAGACCATGCTGCGCAACACCGCTTCCGGTGCCGTGCCGCCAAGCGGCCAGGCCACGGGGGAAACGCCCTGGTCGGGGCCGCGCGATCATGTGACGGGGCCGGAAACCGCCGCACGG
>JBKDZY010000094.1:0-9160 GCA_047971765.1 Hyphomicrobiaceae bacterium
ATTTCGCGAACCCCATTGCGCGAGGCCATCGCACAACTCTCCACCGAAGGCCTCGTAACGGTCGTCCCTCGCCGCGGCATTTTTATCCAGCGCAAGACCAAGGCCGAAATCCTCGACATGATCGAAACCTGGGCCGCGTTGGAGAGCATGGCGGCGCGCCTCGCCACTGAAGTCGCATCCGACACCGACCTAGCGGCACTGAACAGCCTCGTTGACGGGATCGGCACAAACGAGGTCGCACGGCGCATGGGGGAATATTCGGACTCCAACATCAAGTTCCACCAGACCATCATCGGCCTGGCCGGCAATCCACTCATCGCCAACCTGACGGACAGCCAGTTCCAGCATGTCCGCGACATAAGGCAGCGCACCATCTTCGAGAACGATCGTGCCCGTCGCTCGATTGCCGACCACAAGCCCATCGTCGAGGCCATGCAGGCTCGCGCCGCCGGCCTCGCCGAACGACTGGTCCGCGAGCACACCCTCACGCTTCGAGATCACGGCGAACAGCACGTCAATCTCGATTAGCCAGACTTCACGCCGACATTTCCGGCGGGCCTTCCAGCCACCGCCAGCAACAAGACCTTGAACCAGAACAACGCTCTTGAGCGAGCAGACGGGAGAAAACCGACCATGCCGGCCGACGAAAACGCCCAGTCCCTGACCGACGGCTTCAACCTCGTGCTCGATGCCCTGCAGATGAACGGCATCGGCACGATCTATGGCGTGCCGGGTATTCCCGTTACAGACCTGGGCCGCCTCGCCCAGGCCAAGGGAATGCGCGTCATCGCCTTCCGGCACGAGCAGAATGCCGGTTACGCCGCCAGCATCGCCGGCTTCCTCACCCAGAAACCCGGAGTTTGCCTGACCGTCTCCGCCCCGGGCTTCCTCAATGGCCTGAACGCACTGGCCCACGCCACCACCAACTGCTTTCCCATGATCCTGATTTCCGGCTCCTCCGAGCGGGAAATCGTCGACCTGCAGCAGGGCGACTACGAGGAGATGGACCAGTTGGCCGTTGCGAAACCGGTGTGCAAGGCTGCCTATCGCGTCCTTCATGCACAGGACATCGGCATCGCCATCGCGCGGGCGATCCGCGCCGCGGTCTCCGGCCGTCCGGGCGGCGTCTACCTCGATCTCCCCGCCAAGCTCTTCGCCCAGACACTGGATGCGAGCGACGGCGCCAGATCCCTGGTCAAGGTCATCGACCCCGCACCGCGCATGTTGCCCGCGCCGACCTCCATCGACCGTGCCCTGGAGCTTCTGAAATCAGCCAGGAAACCATTGATCATTCTTGGCAAAGGCGCCGCCTACGCGCAAGCCGACGACGCCATCAGGACCCTGGTTGAAAAAAGCGGCGCTCCCTACCTGCCCATGAGCATGGCGAAAGGCCTGCTCCCCGATACCCATCCGCAATCGGCAGGCGCAGCCCGCTCGCTGGTGCTCAAGGAAGCCGATGTGGTGATGCTGATCGGCGCCCGCCTCAACTGGCTCCTGTCTCACGGCAAGGGCAAGACATGGGGGCCAGCCGGATCGCAGAAATTCATCCATATCGACATCGAGCCGCGAGAGATGGATTCCAACATCGAGATCGCCGCCCCCATCGTCGGCGACATCAGCTCCTGCGTCTCCGCAATGGTCGAGGCAATGGGCAGCACCTGGCCCAAGGCGGCCACCGAGTGGATGGGTGCGGTCCGCACGAAGGTCGAAACCAACGTGCAGCGCATGGCGCCACGCCTTCAGAACAACAATGTGCCGATGGACTATCATGGTGCACTTGGCGCACTCCGCACCATCATCAAGGACAACCCTGAGACCATCCTGGTGAACGAAGGCGCAAACACGCTGGATTTCGCACGTTCCATCAGCGACATCTACCAGCCGCGCAAGCGCATCGACGTCGGCACCTGGGGCGTGATGGGCATCGGCATGGGCTACGCGACAGCCGCGGCGATTGAAACCGGCAAGCCTGTCCTCGCCGTCGTCGGCGACAGCGCCTTCGGCTTCTCCGGCATGGAAATAGAAACCATCTGCCGCTACCAGCTCCCGGTCTGCGTGGTTGTCTTCAACAACAATGGCATCTACCGCGGAACGGATACCAATCCCGGCGGAACGGATCCGGCGTGGACCACCTTCGTCAAGGATTCCCATTACGAGTTGCTTGCCAGGGCCTTCCACGGCGAGGGCGTCAGGGCAACCTCTCCGGATGAATTGGCCCGCGCCGTCAAGGCCGCCCTTGCATCCGGCAAGCCCACGCTCGTCAACGCGATCATCGACGAGAAGTCGGGCACCGAATCCGGCCGCATCGGCAACCTCAACCCGCAAAGCGCCTTGAGCAGGAAGAAGTAGGCCCGAGCGCACAGCCTTTCATCCAGAACCAACTCCATTTGGAGAGCACCCATGTCAGAAGCCCTCAAAGGCGTGAAAATCCTGGACTTCACGCACGTCCAGTCCGGTCCGACCTGCACCCAGCTCCTCGCCTGGTTCGGCGCCGATGTCATCAAGGTCGAGCGGCCCGGCACGGGCGACATCACACGCGGTCAGCTGCAGGATGTCCCCGATGCCGACAGCCTCTATTTCACCATGCTCAATCACAACAAGCGCTCGATCACGATCGACTCCAAGAACAAGAAGGGACTGGAAATTCTCGAGCGGCTGGTCAAGACCTGCGACGTCCTGGTCGAGAACTTCGCTCCCGGCGCGCTTGACCGCATGGGGCTCGGTTGGGAGCGCATCCAGCAGCTCAACCCCCGCATGATCTACGCATCCGTGAAGGGCTTCGGCGCGGGGCCCTACGAGGATTGCAAGGTCTACGAGAACATCGCCCAGTGCACCGGCGGTTCGGCCTCGACCACCGGCTTCCGCGACGGCCCTCCCCTGGTCACCGGCGCCCAGATCGGCGACAGCGGAACAGGCCTGCATCTTGCGCTTGGCATTGTCACCGCGCTCTATCACCGGACGCACTCCGGCAAGGGCCAGCGCGTGTTGTGCGCGATGCAGGACGGTGTTCTGAACCTCGCCCGCGTGAAACTGCGCGACCAGCAACGTCTCGCTCATGGCCCGTTGACAGAATACAGCCAGTACGGGGAAGGCATTCCCTTTGGTGAGGCCACCCCGCGCGCCGGCAACGATTCCGGAGGCGGCCAGCCCGGCCGGATCCTGAAAGGCAAGGGCTGGGAAACCGATCCCAACGCCTACATCTATTTCATCACCCAGGCGCCGGTGTGGCAGAAGATTTGCGACGTCATCGGCGAACCGGACTGGAAAACCGATCCCGACTACGCCACTCCGAAGGCCCGCCTTCCGCGCCTCAACGAGGTTTTCGAACGCATCGAGCAATGGACATCGACGAAATCCAAGATCGAGGCCATGGACATCCTCAACAAGCAGGACATCCCGTGCGGACCGATCCTGTCGATGAAGGAACTGGCCGAAGACGAGGCTCTGCGCGCAACCGGCACCATCGTCGAGGTCGATCATCCCACGCGCGGCAAATACCTGAGTGTCGGCAACCCCATCAAGCTGTCGGCAAGCCCCACCCGCGTCGAACGCTCGCCCTTGCTCGGCGAGCACACCAGCGAGATCCTCGCCGAAGTCCTGAAGTACGCTCCGGCCGAAATCGAGGAGATCAAGGCGTCCGGCGCCATATCGGCGCCAGCCAGGAAGGCATGAGCCCGATAACGCTGGCCCAGAATTAACTGGACGCTACCGCGCCTCGCCCGCATGTTTCCATTGAGGAAACACGTCACGAGCTCAATTCGCGGCAAGGCTGCACGCCACCAGGTTTCGCCCGGCACGATACCATCGCCACCAAGCCGGGCGACCAACCAACCGGAAGACTGAACCCCACGAGCAGGAAGCTCGAACCGGGGCAATGGGAGATGAAGGACATGCGCATCGTCGTTCACGGTCAGGACGCATTTGGCAAAGCCGTGCTGGAGCGGCTACTCGAACGTGGCGAGAATGTCGTCGCCGTCTGTTGCGCGCCGGACAAGCCGAACCGCGCCGAGGATCCTCTCAAGGTCTACGCCCGCGAGAAGGGCCTTCCCGTTCACCAGCCGTCGAGCTGGAAAACCCCCGAAGCCCTTGATCTGATGAAGAGCTTCAATGCCGACATCTGCCTGATGGCCTATGTCCTTCTCTTCGTCCCCCAGCCCGGTCTCGATGCCCCGAAGCTCGGAACCTTCCAGTACCACCCCTCCCTGCTCCCGGCGCATCGTGGCCCATCCTCCATCAACTGGCCGATCGCCATGGGCAAGACCCGCACCGGCCTCACGATCTTCTGGCCGAACGAGGGCCTCGACGAAGGACCGATCCTCATCCAGAAGTCGGTGGAGATCGGGCCTGAGGAAACCCTCGGCGACGTCTATTTCAAGAAGCTCTTCCCGATGGGCGTCGACGCCATGATCGAAAGCCTCGAACTGGTCAAGGCCGGCGTCATCCTCAAGCACGACCAGCGCCTCGACGACGGCTCCTACGAAAGCTGGTTCAAGAAGGACCTTGCCCGGCTCGACTGGACGAAACCCGCAGCTGACGTCCTGAACACCATCCGCGCGGCTGATCCCGCTCCAGGCGCCTGGAGCACGATTTCCGGCAACAAGGTCGACCTGTTCGAACCCCAGCGCGCCACCGCGACCCCGTCCGGAGCGCCCGGCACGATCGTTGCCGTCGAGGACGGCGCCATCATCGTTGCCGCCCAAGGGGGCAACGTGAAGATCAAGCGGGCGCGCACGGCAGGCGGAAAGAAGGTAGCGGCGGCCGAATGGCTCGCAGGTGCTGGCCTTGCCCAGGGCTCCAAATTCGAATCCAATTAGCCATCCCTATTCCAAGGTCTGTTGCCTGGCCGTCTTGGATCGTTCCGGCGGCAATCGACACAACGAACGAGGAAAGCCCCAATGGCCGTCAAGACCGACATCGAGATTGCGCGCGAAGCAAAAAAGAAGCCGATCCAGGAAATTGGCGCGAAGCTGGATATTCCTGCCGAATATCTCCTGCCCTTCGGTCATGACAAGGCGAAGCTGTCCGCGGATTTCATAAAGGCGTCCCAGGGCAACAAGAACGGCAAGCTGATCCTGGTAACGGCCATCAATCCGACGCCCGCGGGCGAAGGCAAGACCACCACCACCGTCGGTCTTGGTGACGGCCTGAACTACATCGGCAAGAAGGCGGCCATCTGCCTGCGCGAGCCCTCGCTCGGCCCCTGCTTCGGCATGAAGGGGGGCGCGGCCGGCGGCGGCTACGCCCAGGTCGTCCCCATGGAGGACATCAATCTCCATTTCACTGGCGACTTCCACGCCATCACGTCCGCGCACAACCTGCTGTCGGCGATGATCGACAACCACATCTACTGGGGCAACGAACTCGGCATCGATCAGCGCCGCGTCACCTGGCGCCGCGTAATGGACATGAACGACCGCGCCCTGCGCCAGATTGTCAGCTCGTTGGGAGGCGTTGCCAATGGCTTCCCGCGGGAAGCAGGCTTTGACATCACGGTGGCCTCCGAGGTCATGGCCATTCTCTGCCTTGCCAATGATATCGCCGACCTCGAAAAGCGCCTTGGCGACATCATTGTCGCCTACCGGCGCGACCGTTCGCCCATCTACGCACGCGACATCAAGGCCGATGGTGCGATGACCGTGCTGCTGTCCCAGGCAATCCAGCCCAATCTGGTACAGACGCTGGAGAACAACCCCGCCTTCATCCACGGTGGTCCGTTCGCCAATATCGCCCACGGCTGCAACTCCGTGATCGCAACCAAGGCAGCCCTGAAGCTTGCGGATTACGTCGTCACCGAAGCCGGGTTTGGCGCCGACCTCGGCGCGGAAAAATTCTTCGACATCAAATGCCGCAAGGCCGGCCTCAAGCCTGATGCTGCGGTCATCGTGGCAACCATCCGCGCGCTCAAGATGAACGGCGGCGTCAAGCGCGAGGACCTCGGCAAGGAAAATGTCGAGGCAGTCAAGAAAGGTCTCGTCAACCTTGGCCGCCACATCGAGAACGTCGCAGCCTTCGGCGTCCCCGCTGTCGTCGGCATCAATCACTTCATCACCGACACCGATGCCGAAGTTGCAGCCGTGATGGAATACGTGAAATCGCAGGGCTCCGAGTGCTTCCTCAACAAGCATTGGGCGGAGGGCGGCAAGGGCATCGCCGAGATGGCCAAGCGCATCGCAGAGCTTGCTGACAGCGGCACCTCGAAATTCCAGCCGATCTATCCGGACGAGATGGGATTGTTCGAGAAGATCGAGACGATCGCCAGGAAGATCTACCGGGCCGACGGCATCGAGGCCAGCAAGACCATCCGCGACCAGCTCAAGTCCTGGGAGGAGATGGGCTACGGCAAACTGCCGGTCTGCATCGCCAAGACCCAATACACATTCTCGACCGACCCCAACCAGCGCGGCGCTCCGACCGGCTTCACCATCCCGGTGCGCGAAGTCCGCCTGTCGGCAGGCGCCGGCTTCATTGTCGTCATCTGTGGGGAAATCATGACCATGCCGGGACTGCCGCGCGCACCATCCGCCGAGGTCATCCGCTTCAACGAGGCCGGCCAGATCGAGGGACTATTCTGATTTCGAGGGAGGAAGGGCCTGATAGCCGGAAGAAGCTGTCAACGCCACCGGACGGGAGGAGAGCACTCTCCTCCCGTTACGTATTTGTAATGCCGAAATCCCGATCTTTCCGCATACGGTTAAAACGGAATTTGCAGGTTTATGGACACGGACTGGCAGAGCACGCCGGGCGAGCGGTTGCCCCTGCGCGCTTTCGCCACCCTTGGACCGCCTTGGATGACTGTGGCCCTTTGTTGACACCCTTCCGCCCCAACACTATGGTCCCGCCCGCAGATCGTACCCGCCACGCACATGCGTGCGCACAGGCGAGGATTTCCCATGTCTGTCGATGGCAAGCCGAACCAGCAGCCCAAAGGCGAGATTTCGCCGGAAGAAAGGGCTGCACTGGAACGGCGCTCTGGTGAGCTGGGGCGCAAGCTCGAGCAAGCCCGTCAGCAAGGCATGGAAGCCCGCCGTGACACGTCTAGCTCTGCTGGCTCGGCCAGGGGTGCCGCCCTCGGGAAGGCATTCCGGCTGTCGGCTGAACTGCTCTCCGGCATCATCGTGGGGAGCGCGCTGGGGTGGTACCTGGACAAGTGGCTTGGAAACTCCAAGCCGTGGTTGTTTGTCCTGTTCTTTCTGCTCGGCGCGGCTGCGGGAATGATGAATCTCATTCGCACGGCAATGCGGGAAACGAATTCAGCGCCCCCATCCGTCAAGGATGAGCGGGATGAGGACAATTGACGATCGACTGAAGCCGGGGATGGCGACGTGGCAGGGCCAATCGAGCAATTTCATCAAAAGACCATCGTTCCGCTGAGTGTCGGTGGCGTTGATGCGTCATTCACCAACGCATCGCTCTTCATGGTGTTGGCCACCGTCCTGGCCGCTGGCTACATGGTGTTCGCCATGAAGAGCCGGTCGCTGGTTCCGTCCAGAAGCCAATCGGTTGCCGAAATCCTCTACGAGTTTGTGGCATCGACGTTACGGGACGCTGCCGGCCCCGAATCCATGAAGTTCTTCCCGTTCGTCTTCTCGCTGTTCATGTTCGTGTTGCTCTGCAATCTCATGGGCCTGATCCCAGGGGGCTACACGGTCACAAGCCAGATCATCGTCACCGGCGCGCTGGCACTGCTGGTAATCGGCGTGGTCATTGTCTACGGCTTCATGAAGCACGGCTTGGGTTTCCTGAAACTGTTCGTGCCGGACGTTCCGCCCGTATTGCTGATACTCTTGATCCCGGTCGAGGTCATTTCCTTCCTGTCCCGGCCGCTCAGCCTCTCGGTTCGTCTCTTTGCCAACATGCTGGCAGGACACATCGCGCTCAAGATTTTCGCCGGCTTCGTCGCCTCCCTGCTCGCCGCCGGTGCCTGGTCGATCATTGCCCCACTGCCCTTCCTGATGACGGTGGCGCTGACGGCTCTCGAACTTCTGGTCGCCGCTCTCCAGGCCTACGTTTTCGCAGTCCTGACGTGCGTCTACCTGAACGATGCAATCCATGGAGGCGAGCACTGAGGCCAGCCATGGATGGGGCCGGACACCGGCCTCTGCAGACTTCCATCGAATACCCCTTTAAACCCGCAAACTTTCCAATCACGGGAGACTTCTAAATGGATCCGATCATCGGCAAGTACATCGGCGCTGGTCTGGCTTGCCTCGGCATGGCTGGTGCAGGCATCGGCCTTGGTAACCTCTTCGGGCAGTTCCTCTCGGGTGCCCTGCGCAACCCGTCGGCTGCCGACAGCCAGCGCGGCACGTTGCTCCTCGGCTTCGCCTTGACGGAAGCCCTTGGCATCTTCTCGCTGTTGATCGCGCTGCTACTGCTGTTCGTGGTCTAATCACTCACGGAGAGTTACGGGCCACACGCCGGCAGCTTGCTGTCGGCGTGTCTACCCATCTAGATGCAGGCCGATCCAACGAATCCCGGTTTTAGGATTCTGGTGCACCGACCACGCCACGCGCCTCCTGGCATCCAGGATTGGACGATCGTGGCTCCAGGACGGTGCCTTGAGCGGTCGGCAATGATGCAGACGATCAAGAAAAGTGCGAACCAACCATGGCATCCAGTCCTAAAGGCCATTCTTCGGACGCGCACGCCACGCAGACCGGCACGGTCGCCCATGGCGGCGAACACGGCGGGCATGGCGGCTTTCCTCCCTTCGATCCGAGCACATTCGCCCCTCAGCTCGTTTGGCTCACCATCACCTTCGTCGCGCTCTACTACCTCATGTCGCGGCTGGCCCTTCCGGCAGTTTCTTCGGTGTTGACCGAACGGCGGGAGCGTATCCAGCGTGATTTGGCGGAAGCCGAAAAGCTGAAGACCGAAACCGACGAAGCGCTGGCTGCCTACGAAAAATCCTTGTCGGACGCCCGTTCCAAGGCGCAGGGCATGGCCAAAGACATGCGCGACAAGCTCGCCAACGAGATGGAGAGCGCCCGGCGCAGCGTCGATGAAACCAACGCCGCCAAGCTTGCTGAAACCGAAGCCAGGATCGCCGAGACGAAATCCAAGGCGCTTGCAAGCGTGAACGATCTGGCAGCCGACACCGCATCCGCCATCGTCGAACGCCTCATCGGACAACCGGTAAGCGCAGAAGACGTGCAAAAGG
>JBKDZY010000095.1:0-1914 GCA_047971765.1 Hyphomicrobiaceae bacterium
AGGATGCAGCGATCACGGCGCTTGCGTCGGCGATCAAGTTGTCGCGTGCGGGACTCAGGGAACCGGAAAAGCCGATCGGCTGTTACCTGTTCTCGGGGCCGACCGGTGTCGGCAAGACGGAGGTCGCCAAGCAACTCGCGTCGCTCATGGGCATCGAGCTGTTGCGGTTCGACATGTCGGAATACATGGAGAAGCACACGATCTCGCGGCTGATCGGCGCACCTCCCGGCTATGTCGGGTTCGATCAGGGTGGCCTGCTGACCGACGGCATCGACCAGCATCCGCATGCGGTGCTGCTGCTCGACGAAATCGAGACGGCGCATCCGGACCTCTACAATATCCTGTTGCAGGTGATGGACCACGGCAAGCTGACCGATCACAACGGCAAGCAGGTGGATTTCCGTAATGTCATCCTGATCATGACGACCAATGCCGGCGCATCGGATCTCGCCAAGCCTGCGATCGGTTTCAACCGGACGAAGCGCGAAGGTGACGACGCGGAGGCCATCAGCCGGATGTTCACGCCGGAATTCCGCAATCGTCTCGATGCGGTGGTTCCGTTCAACAGCCTACCGATGTCGGTGATCACCAAGGTCGTCGAGAAGTTCGTGTTCCAGCTCGAGGCACAACTTGCCGATCGGGGTGTGACCATCGAACTGAGCGAGGAAGCAACCAAGTGGCTCGCCGACAAGGGCTACGACGAGAAGTTCGGTGCGCGGCCGCTGTCCCGTGTCATCCAGGAAAACATCAAGAAGCCGCTGGCAGAACAGCTTCTGTTCGGCAGTCTCATCAATGGCGGAACCGTCAGGATCAAGGTCGAGGGTGAGGGCGACGAGAAGAAGCTGGGCTTCGAGTACATTCCAGCCGAGCCTGGCAAAAAGACCAAGGCCCAGGTGGAAGAGGACGAAGAAGAAGCTTCCGACGAGGACGGCGGAGAGGCGCTTGTCGGTGCTGGCGCCAAGAAGGCGCTGCCGGGGCCCAAAGGTGGTTCGGGTGGAGAAGGTGGGCGTCCGGCTGGTGCCGTTCCCACGATTCCGCGCCGGAAGAAGGACGACTAGCGTCCTGATTCCGGCAAGGCCTATCGGTCTGGCTTGTGCGTCAGGGCGGTGCCAACGCCGCCAGGTTTCGTCAATCGATCATGACCCGCGGCGACGATGGTCTCCGCGGGTTTTTCAGCTTCCAGACCAGGATATTCAGGAATGCGCCTCCAGGTTTTCTCCGATGTGCACTTCGACATCGAGGATGACTATTGTCCCGTGCTGGCACCTGGGGTCGATGTCGTCGTTGTGCCGGGGGATTTGTGCGAGGGCATGGACGGAGGCATGGCATGGCTGCGCAAGCATCTCGGAGATGCGGTCGAGATCGTGTTCGTGCCGGGCAACCACGAATACTTCGCGCGTGTGCACGCCGACGAACGCAAGGCGGGTGAGGCGGTGGCCCGGCGGCACCGGGTGCATCTGCTGGATCAACGCATCACGACGCTCGGCGGTGTGCGGTTCATCGGTGCGACGCTATGGGCCGACTATTGTCTCTACGGCGCAGATCGCCAGGCGGAGATGATGGAGGTCGCGCGGCAAAGGATGATGGATCATCGTCGCATCCTCGTGGCTCCGGGGCGCCATATTGCACCGGAAGATTCTCTTGCGCTGCATGACGAGGCCCGGGCGTTCCTTGCGCGTGAACTGGCGAAACCGCACGATGGGCCGACGGTGGTGGTGAGTCACCATGGTCCTCATCCGCGATGTCTCGCGGAGAAGTACCGCGCGAACCTTCTTTCGGCGGCCTTCATTTCAGATCTATCCGAAATGATTAGTACGTATCAGCCGGATGTGTGGGTGCACGGGCATACGCATGTCAGCCTTGATTTTCTGGCGGGGCACACGCGCGTCGTGTGCAATCCGCGCGGCTATCGCA
>JBKDZY010000096.1:0-6692 GCA_047971765.1 Hyphomicrobiaceae bacterium
TTGACGGTGCGCGGTCAGGCAAACACCTGGTCGGACCGGATTGGCATCGAGCAATTGCGCTTTGCCGATGGTACGGTATGGGATCGGGCCGAACTTGCCAGCCGCGCCCTTGCGACGACCGCAGGAGACGATGCCGTCGTCGGCGGTTATGGCGACGATGCGCTGGACGGCGGGGCTGGGAACGATCATTTCCAGAATCTGGGTGGCTACGACACTTACCTCTTCGGCGTGGGCGACGGCCAGGATGTGATCGAAACGAACGGTGGCCGTGTCCTGTTCAAACCCGGCATCGGCCAGAACGATATCGTGTTCAGCCGCGATGGCAACGATCTGCTGGCCACGATTGCCGGCGCCGACGATTCGGTGCGCCTTGCGAACTGGCTGGCCAACCGTTGGCAGAATGTCGACCGCTTTGAATTCGCCAATGGCGCACATTTGAGTGGGAGCGATGTGCTGGCCAAGCTCAATACCAGCGAAGGCGCAGAAATCATCTACGGCTCGCCCGATGGGGAAACGCTCACCGGCACCGAGAAAGACAGCCGCATTTATGGCCGCGAGGGCGATGATGTGCTGCTCGGCGGCGCGGGCAGCGATGATTTGTATGGCGAAGCCGGCGATGACATTCTCGATGGCGGCGTTGACCGCGATTGGCTCTATGGCGGCGAAGGCAATAATACCTACATCGTGGCGCCGGGTATGGAGCTGGATAACGCGTTCGGGGCAAAGCTTGCAGTCGCCAGTGATACCGTGCAGTTTGCTGCCGGTATCCGGCCTGAGGACGTATCGATACAACTGGATGACCAACGTTGGTACGGCGAACCGGGCGATACGGGTTACGATGCCTTGGTCATCGGCATTGGCGGTAACGATGCGCTGATCGTGCGCACCGAGGACTGGAATGATCTGGGCCGGGGCGCCATCCAGCGTTTTCGTTTCGACGATGGCGCCGAATGGACGCTGGCCGATGTCATTGCGCGTGCCGATAGCGGCAAGATGGGCTGGCAGTATCGTTCGAGTGGTGATGCAACACATATCCTGGGGAGCCAGGCAGATGACGACATCACGGATTATTCGGGTGAATCGGTCACGGTCCAGGCGCGGGGCAACGATGACAATATCTATCTGGCGGGTGGCGATAACCGGGTTTCGGCAGGCGCAGGCAATGACAGGGTGTACACCGGCCTGGGTAATGATCTGATTGCCGGCGAAGCGGGCGACGATGAAATCGAGTCCGGAGAAGGCGACGACACGATCCTGTTCAACTACGGCGATGGTCATGACCGGCTACGAGCAGGTGAAGGGATGGACACGCTGTCGTTCGGCGCCAGCATCGCGCCCGCCATGCTCTCGGTACTGCTCAACCGCGAGGGGCAGGTGGTGTTGCAGGTCGATGGCGGTGCAGGCGGCTCAATCACGCTGCTCGATGCTTCGGTGGACAATCCTGCGGGTGATCTGGAGCGGATTCAGTTCATTGATGCCGAAGGTCAGGCCCGTATTTTCGATCTGACGGGATGGCTGCGTGCCCATCCAGTGGCGCTGGTGAATGCCACGGCAGATGCACCGCTGGCTTTCGATGGCGCTTTCGAGCTGACTGGCGCCGTGGCCCCGGCAGGCGGATTGGAAGCAATCGCCTATGCACAGTCGGGTGATTTGTTCGCATCGGCGAACCTTGCGCACAACACGCCCAGCAGCGGCAATGACGTGCTTTATGGCACCGAAGCCGGCGACACGCTGGATGCTGGCGCGGGCGACGACATCGTGCTGGGTCTGGCGGGCGATGACACCCTCTTCGGTGGTGACGGCAACGATCTGATTCAGGGCGGCGAGGGCGATGATGTGCTCGATGGCGGCGCGGGGAATGACACCCTTTACGGCGGTCAGGGCGCCGATACCCTGGTGGGCGGCACGGGGCAGGATGCGCTGTATGGCGAGTGGGGCGGCGACACCTACCTGTATCAGGCAGGCGATGGCGTGACGATCATTGATGACGACCACCGCATGCTGGGCTGTGCCTATGAGCCTCAATTTGCCGAAGTAAGTGCAGCGTATGCCTGGGGTGATGGCGATGGCAGCTATTGTGGTGTTGACGATGCGCCCAACATCCTCAGTTTCGGCCCGGGCATCCGCCCCGAAGACTTGCGTTATTCGGAAGAAAACGGTGATTTGGTGATCGAATTTGCCAATCGTCCGGGTGACAAGGTGGTTCTGCGCGGCTACATGCCCGGACGCGCTACGCAAACCCGTTCGGTGGACGTCATTCGCTTTGCAGACGGGACTGAAATCGTGGCGGATACCATCGAGACGACCGGCAAGACCGAAACAGAGGGTCATGAAGGTGGTTGGCTGTATGGCACGCCGTTTGCCGACACCCTGGTCGGCGGCGATGGCGATGACGTGATCTACGGCGAAGGCGGCTCGGATGTTCTGGTAGGCGGTGCCGGCTCGGATACCTACAACGTTTATAAGGCATGGGGGGCTGCGCCAGTCCAGACGACCATCGTCGAAACCTGGCGGGCGCAGGACGTCAACCGCCTTGAATTGACGGGGGAGATCAATCCCGATGCCCTGTATCTGGCCTTCGATGGCCGCGATCTGGTGCTGCACCTGAATGAAGCCGGCGATTTGATCCGCTTTGCCGGGTTCGATCCCCGCGCACCGGGCATGCAAGCGCCGGTTGCAGAAATCAGCCTGCCCTGGGAGGGCGTGACGCTGTCGTTCGATGATTTGCTGGCGCGGGGTGTGCGCTATGACGAAGATACGAATGACGTGTACGAAGTCAATATCGGCGATGGGGTCGTCGTGATCAACGATGTCGCGGTGCCCGATGCGGGGAATGTCCTGCGCTTTGGCACGGGCATCGATCCCGAGCGGCTGCGCAACAATCTGCGTTTTGCGGCGGATGGCAACGGCGGTCACGAGTTGCTTCTCCTCTACGGCAATGCCGGCGATGTGGTGCGCTTGAGTGGCTTCAATCCGGCAGATGTGCTGGGTGGCGGTCATGCCGTGGCGTACTTTGAATTTGCCGATGGCCGCACGATGGATTACGCCACGCTCATGTCTGGGACGTTCGTGGTCGAAGGCGACACTGCCGGCAACTTGCTTGCCGGCACCAACATGAGCGACCGTCTCTACGGCTACGATGCTGACGATGTATTGGATGCTGGTGCCGGTGAGGATGTGCTGACGGGTGGCACAGGCAACGATCTTTTGCGCGGCGGAGCCGGGCGCGATGCGTATGTGGTCAATCCGGGCGATGGCGAGGACACCATTGAAGATGGTGTAGAGACAGGCATCGGCAACGTGCTGACCTTCGGCGAAGGTATCCGTCGCGAGGATGTGCGGGTCGAAGTGGATGGTGCCGACCTGCTGGTTCGTTATGGTGCTGGTGGCGATAGCGTGCGCGTAAAAAACTACGCTCCAGACGGCGCTGGCGGCGGCACAGTGATCGACACCTTCGAGTTCGCCGACGGAACGGCGGTCACGCTACGCGAATTCCTGAACCGGGCGCCGACGGTGGCTCATGCCCTGGACGATCAGGTGGTGCAGGAAGATGCTGCCTTCCGCCTGGTGCTGCCCGACGATCTGTTCGTCGATGCGGACGGCGGCGACATCCTGACCCGGGTGACGGTCAGCGGCTATCAACGGCCGCCGCAGTGGCTACAGTACGACGCGGCCACGCGCACGCTGTACGGCACCCCTGAAAATGACGATGTGGGCGAGTTCGACGTCATCGTGCAGGGTATGGATAGCCTGGGAGCCGCTGCGTTCCACAGCTTCCACGTCACCGTGCGAAACACCAACGACACTCCGGAAGTTGGCGCGACCGTTGCTGATTATCAGGCGACCGAGGATGAGCCGTTTGCCTTCACCGTGCCGCAGGATGCGTTCCACGACATCGACGTGGGCGATGTGCTGACCCTGTCGGCCACGCAGGCCGACGGTTCGACGCTGCCGTCGTGGCTGCATTTCGATGCCGCCACGCGCACCTTCAGCGGTACGCCGGACAATGCGGCCGTGGGCGCGCTTTCGCTCAAACTCACGGCCACGGATAGCGCTGGAGCGCAGGCGAGCCAGACTTTCGGCATGACCGTGGCCAATGTGAACGATGCCCCGGAAGTGGGGGTTCTCCTCGCCAATCAGAGCACTCACGCGGGGACTGCGGTGAGCTGGCAGATGCCTGCCGGCGCCTTCACCGACGTGGATCAGGGCGACGTGCTGACCTATTCGGCGACGCTGGCCGATGGCGGCGCGCTGCCCGACTGGCTGGCGTTCGATGCGGCGACCGGGGTCTTCCAGGCTACGCCGCCGGCAGCGGGCAATTACGCCGTTCGGGTCACCGCCACCGATCAGGCCGGGGCGCAGGTCAGCCAGTCCTTTGCCCTGAACGTCACGGCGGGCGGCGGCAACCAGGCGCCCGTCACCGCGCCGGATACGGCCAGCGTGATCGAGGATCGCAAGCTGCTGGCGACGGGCAATGTGCTGACCAACGACCGCGATCCCGAAGGCAAAAAACTGCATGTGGCCGACCCCGGCATCCGGCGCGGCCAGTATGGCGTGCTGACCCTGCTCGCCAATGGCGCCTACGCCTATGTGCTCGATGACTGCTCATCCAGAGTGCAGGGCCTGGGCGCGGGTGAATCGGCCACGGAAACCTTCAGTTACCAGGCCAGCGATGGCACGCAGCGCAGCGCCGGCACGCTGACGGTCACCGTGCAGGGAACGAACGATGCGCCCGAACTGGTGCGCTGCCTGAGCGATGTGCAGCTTGCCAAGGGCAAGGCGTTCGCGTGGCAGATGCCGGCGGGCAGTTTCAGCGATGCCGATCGCAACGACACGCTCAGCTACGGTGCGACCCTGTCCGACGGCAAGGCGCTGCCCACCTGGCTCAAGTTCGATGCGGCGACGCAGACGTTCAGCGGCGCCGCGCCGGGCAATGCCAAGGGCAGCATCGACGTGCGCATTACGGCCAGCGACGGTCATGGCGCGCAGTCGAGCGCTTCGGATGTGTTCAGGATCAGCTTCGGCAGCAAGACGGTCGTTCCCACGGCTCCGAAAGGCAATGCCGGTAGCGGCGGGTGGGATGTGCCGCCGTTCGGGCAGCACAATGGACATCACAACGGGCAGCATGACGACGGGCATGGCGCTGGCGGATCGCACGGCCAGCCGGAGGGCAAGGGACGGGAACACGACGACCATTGCGGCCCGCTGGATCGTTTCCTCGATGGTTTCAAGCACGGCGGCAAATCCGACCGGGCAGCCTTGCCGGCGCTGGATCGCCGGTGGTTCGAGCAATGGGGTGAATCACAGCACAAGCAGCAGAATCCGTCGGGGCATGCCAGCCACGGCCAGACGAGCCACGATGTGGCGCGTCACTGGGCGGAACTGGCGCACGCGCTGAACCGGCTCGATGTCGAACGCCAGAGCGCGCCGGCTTGGAACCACATCAGCAAGGGGGCCGATCTCGCGGGCTTGACCGGCTGGATGCAGGGCAGCGCGCAGGGCATGCGCGGCGGCGCCGATACGGTGTCGCTGGCCTGCGATACGGGCACCCGGCTCAAGGGATTCTCCGGCATCAAGGAAGGCTTGGGCCGCCTGCCGTGGTAAGCGCTCGCTGTTGCCGATGGCAGGCGTGCTGACCGCGGGGACGCCGGGAGAGATTTGCGCTCGACTCATCCGGCGTCCCTTCCCCTCGAAAACCCAGGAGAACTTCTGGCATGGCTTCACTGAAATCCCTCGTACAGCACGCCCGGACGGAGCATCAGGCGTTTCATCCGCCGCTGATCCGCTTGCAGCAGGCCGCGCCCAACCCGCAAGGGCGGCGGGTGCTGTGGCTGCTGCTGGGCTTGCTGGTGTTCCTGCTGGTCTGGATGCTCGTCGGACGCCTGGATATCGTGGCGGTGGCCGACGGCAAGCTGGTGCCCGCGAGCTACCTCAAGATCGTGCAGCCTTCGGAAGCCGGCATCGTCAAGGAGATTCTGGTGCGCGAAGGGGAAACCGTGCGCGCCGGGCAGGTGCTGATGCGCATGGACGCGCTCATCACCGATGCCGATCTGGAAGCGATCACGACGGAATACGTCCGCAAACAGTTACAGCTCGTCCGTATCGACGCCGAACTGGCCGGCGCGCCTTTTGAGACCGAGGTGCTGGCTCCGGCGGCGCTGATCCGGGAAACCAGCGCGCAGTACCGGGCCAACCGCGATGCGCTGGCGGCCACGCTGGCCGAGGAACAGAGCCGCCTGGTCAAGGCGCAGCAGGAACTGGCGGCGGCCCGCCAGCAGAAGGAGCGCCTCGAAGCCGTGCTGCCGCATTACCGCGAGCAGGACAAGGCTTACGAAAAACTGGTCAAGCAAGGGTTCGCCGGGAGCCTGATAGGGTCGGACAAGCGGCGCGAGCGCATCGAAAAGGAACAGGAACTCGCTACCCAGGGCCACTTGATTGCCTCCGCCCAGGCCAGCATCGACCAGTCGCAGAAGAAGCTGCGGCAGATCGAGGCGGACTACTTCCGGCTGCTGCACGCCGAGCGCAACGAAGCGCAGGCGCAGATAGACAAACTGGCCAAGGAGCAGGAGAAACAGCAGCACCGGCGCGAACTGCTGGCCCTCAAGGCGCCGCAGGATGGGGTAATCAAGGATCTGGCGACGCATACCGCCGGCACCGTGGTGCAGCCCGGCACGGTGCTGGCCAGCCTCGTG
>JBKDZY010000097.1:0-11349 GCA_047971765.1 Hyphomicrobiaceae bacterium
ATTGATATCTCGAATTTCCTCGCGGCCCCCATGAGCGCCATGTTCCTTGCCGACTTCGGCGCCGATGTCATCAAGCTGGAGCGCCCAGGCACGGGAGATGAAGTCCGCTATTGGGGCCGCAACAAGAACAACGTCGGCCTCTACTACAAGATCCTCGGGCGCGGCAAACGGTCGGTAACGGCCGATCTGCGCACGCCTTTCGGCGTCGAGATCGTGAAGCGGCTGGTCAAGGATGCCGACATCCTGATCGAGAACTACCGGACAGGAACGCTCGAGAAATGGGGCATCGGTCCCGACATCCTGCAGGCCATCAACCCCGGTCTCATCATCGTGCGCGTGACCGGTTTCGGACAGACCGGCCCCTACAGGCAGCGGCCCGGTTTCGGCACGCTTGCAGAGGCCTTCTCCGGTTTCGTCCACATCAATGGCGAGCCCGACCGCCCGCCGTTGCTGCCCGGTTTCGGTCTCGCCGACAGCACCACAGGACTGATGGCCGCCTTCCTGGCCTCTGCCGCTCTCCACGAGAAGCGCCGCTCCGGCAAGGGCCAGATCGTCGATCTCGCCATCTACGAGACCCTCTTCACCCTGCTCGGACCGCAGGCCATTGATTTCGACCAGCTCGGCGAAGTCCAGCATCGCCAGGGCAGCCGCCTGCCCTTCACCGCACCACGCAACACCTACCGCACCAGTGATGGCAAATGGGTTTCCATGGCAGGCTCCGCGCAGTCCACGTTCGAGCGCATCTGCCAGGCTCTTGAAGTGCCGGACCTCGTGAAGGATCCCCGCTTCAAGGACAACCGCGTCCGCCTGGACAATGCCAAGGCTCTTGATGATGCTCTGCAGGCCGCCATCGGCAAGCTCGAGTTCGAGGATCTGATGCAGCGCTTCCTGGCCATCGACGCGCCCGTATCACCGGTCAACGACATTGCGCAGATCTTTGCCGATCCCCAGGTCATCGCCCGGGAGAACATCGCCACCGTCGAAGATGCCGAGCTTGGTGGCCCGGTTCGCATGCAGAACGTGGTCGGCAAGTTCTCCGAAACGCCCGGCGAGATCAAGACGGCAGGCCCCAGGCTGGGCCAGCACAATCGCGAGGTGCTGATCGGCGAACTTGGGTTCACCGAGGCCGAGGTGCGCGAGGCTGGCCTCGACCTTTGATCCACCATGACCGGGGCAGCGGATGCTGATCTGGCAAGGCCAGTCCGCGCCGCCCCCCCCAAGGGAACGACAAACTCGACAATGGCATCCGGCTTTTTCGCACTCCTCGATGACATCGTAGCCCTCACCAAATTGGCTGCCGCATCCCTTGATGATGTTGCAGCCCAGACCATCCAGAGCAGCAAGAAGGCTGCAGGCATTGTCATTGACGATGCCGCGGTCACGCCGCGCTATGCGGTCGGCCTTGCTGCCGAGCGCGAGCTTCCGGTGATTGCGCGCATTGCCTGGGGCTCGCTCAAGAACAAGCTGCTGTTCCTGCTGCCCGGCGCCCTGGCGCTGAGCTGGCTCGCCCCCTGGGCCATCACACCACTGCTGATGGCCGGTGGCCTGTTTCTGTGCTTCGAGGGCTACGAGAAGGCCCATGCCCTTTGGACCCATCAGAAACCGGCCACACTCCCGGAAGCGGCGTCGCCACCCGGAAAACGGAGCGTTGTCGACGAGAACAAGCAGGTTGCAAGCGCCATCCGCACGGACTTCATCCTGTCTGCCGAGATCATGGCCATCAGTCTTGCCACCATCGAGGCGCCCACGTTCGTCACCAAGGCCATCATCCTGGCACTCGTCGGCATCCTGGTGACAGCCGGTGTCTATGGCGTCGTGGCGCTCATCGTGAAGGCGGATGATGTCGGTCTCTGGCTGGCGACGCATGGCAGGCTCGCCGCTACGCGCGCCTTCGGACGCGGGCTGATCAAGGCCATGCCGCCATTCCTGAAGATCCTGTCGTTCGTCGGCATGCTGGCCATGCTGTGGGTCGGCGGCGGCATAATCCTGCACGGCCTGGAGGAGTTCGGCCTTGGTGCATTACCTCATGCCATCCATGCCGCGGCCCAAGCTGCCGGATCGGCGCTCGGGCCCCTGGCCGCCGCTACCGGCTGGACGATCGAGGCGACAGCCGCAGGTGTGATCGGACTCGTCCTGGGCGGGATCACGGAACGTATCGTCCGCCTCTTCATATCCCATTGAAGCACTGACAATCGCGACCTGCCGCACCCTTTCCTCCACGCGGGGGCTTGCAAAACCACGCCCCGATGGGCTTGGCTATAGCGTTTCAGGTTTAGGCAGAAGCGCTCAGGCCGCAACCGGGCTCCGGCGCCCATGCGCCGCACCCGCGCAGAACCAGGTCTTTAGCCCTGTGCGATCCGTGGGCGCAAACAAGCTGGACGGATTCCGCCCAAACCGGAATTCGTCTGAAGAAGAACCGGCTGCAGAGAGGCACCCATGGCCCGCTTTCGTATTCTCACCACCAAGGCAACGACCCCGTCCACCGGACTTGGCGGCTACAATTTCGAAATGGAAGCATTGGAGGCGCTCGACGCCGAAATCATCGAGTGCGATGCGACGGAGGCCGCCTTCAACGAGTTGGCGCCGGGCGCGGATGCCGTCTATGCCAAGGGCATGCGCTTCACCGAGGCCATGATCGGCAGTCTGGCCAGGTGCAAGGTGATCTCGCTGGGTTCGGTCGGCGTCGATACCGTCGATGTCTCGGCCGCAACGGCAAAGGGCATTCCCGTCACCAATTGCCCGGACACCTTCATCGACGAGGTTGCCGACCACGCCATGATGCTGCTGCTGGCCGCCCACCGGCGCGCGCTCGAGCAGGACCGCATGGTGCGCGAAGGGCGCTGGACCGAGGGCCGTCCCCAGCTCCTGCAGATACCGCGCCTCATGGGCCAGACCCTCGGCTTCATTGCCTTCGGTCGCGTGGCCCGCGCCACCGCCCGGCGCGCCCGGGCATTCGGCCTCAATCTGATCGCGCACGATCCCTTCATCGACGAGCAACTGGTCGCCGAGCAGGGCGTCGAGCCGGTCTCCCTGGACGAGGTCCTCACCCGCTCCGACTTCATCTCGATGCATATGCCGGCCACCCCCGAGGCCCAGGGTTTCCTCAAGGGGCAACACTTCCGCCGCATGAAGCCGAACTGCATCTTCGTGAATACGGGCCGCGGTCCCACGGTGGAGGAGGCAGGCCTCGTCAAGGCCTTGCAGGAGGGCTGGATCGCAGGCGCCGGTCTTGACGTACTGGAAGTGGAACCCGCAAAACCAGATAATCCGCTGCTCAAGATGCAGAACGTCATCCTGTCGCCACACAACGCCAGCGCATCCGCGCGCTTCGATCCGGCACGCCGCCGCCGCGTCGGGCGGGAAATCGCCAACGTGTTGTCCGGCCGCTGGCCCCTGTCGTGCGTCAATCCAACGGTGCTGCCGAATTCCGGCCTCAAGCGCTGGCAACCGATTTCCATGGAACGCGGGCCGAACTCGTGACCATGCGGTGGCCACACGCCATCACCCGGCCCATCACGCGATCGAGAAGGAGCGCTCCCAGGTATGGCTGACAGCGCAGCAGAGCCGAAAGGCCGCCCGGTGGTGCTCGTCCATAGTTCCGACATCCACATCGACGAAGACATCAGGCCTGGCCACTACAATGGCCTTGAAGGGCTACGGTATGTTCTGCGCGCCGCCTGCGCCCTCGATGCAAACGTGCTGCTGCTTGCCGGCGACACCTTCGATCATGGCCATGTGCCCGAGGAGATCGCGCGTCAGGCCGCCGACATCCTTCTCGACGCCCCCATGCCGGTCGTGATCCTGCCCGGCAATCACGATCCGGCATTGTCTGGCGGCATCCTCATCCGCGCAGGCATCCCGGGCGTTCCCCAGGCCTTGGTCATCGGCCATACGCACCCCGAACGCCTGCTGTTTGCCGACCTTGACCTCGAGATCATCGGCCGGCCGCACACAAGCTACAATGACATGCACCCGCTTCCGGATATTCCGACCCGGTCCACCCGCTGGCAGGTGATCATTGCGCACGGCCACTTCGTGCCGCCCGAGGACTGGAGCGAGAATGCGCACCGGTCATGGTTGATCAGCGAGAAGGATCTCCAGGGCCTGGACGTCGATTATGTAGCGCTCGGACACTGGGACCGCGCCGAGTCGGTTGGCGGGGAACACGTCCGCGCCTATTATTCAGGGGCGCCCGATCTCGCCCAGACCGTCAACGTCATCCGTCTCGACCCGGCCAGCGGTGTCTCCGTCGAACGCCATCCCCTCGACATGCCATTTCCGCCACGCTGGTGATCCTCACCAAATCGGCACGGCGAGGGGGTGCAAAGTCGTCTATGGCGTTTCCATTTCATGTGGCAACGCTCAGGTCGCGACGGTGGCCCAGGCAACGTACACCGCGCCCGCGCAGGACCAGGCCTTTCGGCCGATACAGTCCGTGAGCGCAAACAATCCAGTCCGGTTCCGGTGGAACCGGAATTGGTCTGGCTCAACCGGAGCTGGTCTCGCGCAGGAACGTCACCGCCGCCTCGCCGACCTCCTCTTCACGCCGGATGAAGAAATGATCCGTGCCTGATACGATCTCCAGAGCCTTCGGCCCGGTCATCGCGTCCAGCAAGCCCCTGAGATCGGCAATCGGCGAGAACGGATCGCAATCTCCGCTGATCAACAGCGTCGGCTTGTCGATCCTGGAAACGAACGAGGCATCCCGCCTGGCAACCGGCAGGGCCACGCCGATGAGTGCCGACACTCGCGCATCATTGCCGCCCGCCTTCAACCCGACAATGGAACCGAACGAATAGCCGGCGACAACGACGCGCTCGAACACCTGGCGCGACAGCAGATAGCCCACCGCCGCCGTCACGTCGTCCTGCTCGCCTTCGCCATCGTCATATTCACCCGTGCTGCCCGCAACGCCCCGGAAATTGAATCGCAACGTCGCATGGCCCTCCGCCATGAAGGCCCTGACGAGCGCCTCGACAACGTTGTTGCGCATCTCCCCGCCACGCAGCGGATGCGGGTGGCAGACGACAATCCCGGTTCGCGCCGGCCTGTCCGGCAGCGACAACAGGCCTTCCAGGGAAACCCCGCCGGTTCTGAACGATACGGCTTCTTCCACCCTCACCTCCACCGGCGGGCCGGGCATCACGCGCGGCGCAATCAGGTCCGCGCCTGCCTGACCACCCCCTCGTCATGCAGTTTACCGATCTGGCCATCCGACAGTCCGAGAATGCCCGACAGGATCTCGTCGGTATGTTGTCCGAGCAGCGGTGCCGGCTTGGCCGGCAGACGCTCGGCCGCACCGAATTCGAAGGGCGACGCCGCCGACCACAGCGAACCGATGCCGGGCTGATCCACACGCGAAAACATCGGGTTTTCCGCCACAAGCGGGTCGCCCGCGACCAGTTCCCGGGGCATCCGGTAGGGTCCCCAGAGTGCCCCCGCCGCCGCCAGCTTCTCCGAGACCTCGGCCAGCGTCAGGCTCTTGGCCCAGGGTGTGACAACCGCATTGATCTCATCGCGTGCAATCCAGCGGTCGGCCTCACGCTTGAGATCAACGCCGCACCGCGTCTCGATCTCCGCGAACGCCGCTTCGAACCCCCCGGCCATGGCCAGCGCGCCGAGTTGGCGGCTCGTGAAGACGCAGATCATCACGTACCTGCCGTCGCGGGTCGCAAAGTCGTGCGCGAACGTGCCGAAGACGTGATTGCCGTAACGCGGCCGGTCGACCTTGTTGATTTCCGCCTCGCCGAGATAGCCAAGTGCGGCCGCCGACGCCAATGCGATGTCCTGCAGCGCCACCTTGACCACCTGGCCTTGCCCGGTCCGGCTGCGGTGGCGCTCCGCCGCGAGCAACGCGACGGCTGCCGCATACCCCGTGGCAATGTCCCAGGCCGGTATGACGCTGTTGACCGGCCCTGCGCACGTCTCGGGTCCGGTAATCATCGGAAACCCGGTCACCGCGTTGACCGTGTAGTCCACCTGCGCCGAGCCATTGCGCGCGCCAGTGATGTTGAGCGCGATGAGATCGCCACGCCGGGCCTTGAGCGTGTCGTAGGCGAGCCATCCGCGAGCAGGCAGGTTGGTCGAGAAAATCCCGGCATCCGGCCCGCCTGCCGTGATCAACGCGGAAATGAGCTCCCGCCCCTTGTCCGAGCGCAGATCGACCGCCAGCGAACGCTTGCCCTTGTTGAGGCTCGCCCAGTAGATGCTGCGCCCTTCGGCCGTCACCGGCCAGCGCTCGCTGTCGAGCCCACCCTTGATGTCGTCGAAACGAATGACGTCGGCACCGAGCTGGGCAAGCGTCATCCCGCCGAGTGGCGCGGCAACGAATGCCGAACCTTCAATGATGCGCAAACCAGACAGTAGATGCATTGCGTGTTGTCCTTGAACGTTCCCGGGCTTGTTATTGAACAAGTTTGAGCAACCTTCTCATTGGTTGCGGCATCGTGGCAACTGGAACCGGAAAAAGACCGTTCAATTTGACGCAGTCCCGCCCCTCGGCCTCACCGTCAACCGCACACGCCCCCGTATTTGCCGGGTTTACCCTGGCGCGACATTCGCAGATGCGAGATGCCCTCACCGACCTTCATCGCAAATCTGGAGCGCTTCTCCCTCACACCGGCAGGTGCCCGCGTCCTTGGACGCACAGCCAGGAGACGGCCATAGTGTGCCGTAGACTTCAAAGAAGGGAGACCGCGATCATGGCGCGACGCTACATCGACATTTCCGTTGCCCTGCAGGCTGGTATCAAGTCCGACCCGGCTGGCGGCGAGCCGAAAATCCACTATGAGACGCACCAGGAGTCGATCCCACGCATTGTCCGCCACTTCCCCGGACTGACGCGCGAGATGCTGCCCGGCAACGAAGGCTGGGCCACCGAGCAGTGCCAGATCTCGACCCACAACGGCACGCACGTCGATGCACCCTGGCACTACGCAACCACCATGGATGGCGGCGCCAAGGCGGCAACCATCGACGAGATTCCGCTCGAATGGTTCCATCAGCCCGGCGTCAAACTGGATTTCCGTCACTTCGCGGATGGCTACGTCGTCACCGCCGCCGATATCGAAGCCGAACTCTCCCGCATCGGGCACACGCTGAAACCGCTGGAGATCGTGGTCGTGAACACAGCCGCAGGCGCACGCTACGGCTTCGATGACTATGTGCCGACCGGTTGCGGCATGGGACGCGAAGCAACGCTCTATCTCACCTCTCGCGGCGTGCGCGTGGTCGGCACCGACGCCTGGTCCTGGGACGCGCCGTTCGTCTACACGGCCAGGCGCTTTGCCGAGACCGGCGATCCCTCGATCATCTGGGAAGGACACAAGTCCGGCCGCGAGATCGGCTATTGCCAGATCGAGAAACTCTCCAATCTCGAGCAACTCCCGGCGAGCGGGTTCACCGTCATCTGTTTTCCGGTCAAGGTGAAGGCCGGATCGGCAGGCTGGACGCGCGCCGTCGCCGTGATCGAAGACTGAAGCGGGCCGGATGCGGCCTCGCGAGAGGTCACGTCCGGCAACTGTCTGGGCGGCAACCGATGCGGTTCACGGCAACGCCGTTACCGCATGACCGGCTTCTCCATCACTTCGCTCTCGAGCCAATCGGCAATCGCCAGCAGGCGGCCTTCATCACGCCTCTTGCCGACGAGTTGCACGCCGCACGGCATGCCGTCCACCTGCATCAACGGCAACGTCACACAGGGCACCCCCAGGAAAGTCCACAGTCCGTTGAATGTGGCAGCTCCGGTTGAGCCCAGGCCCTTCGGCGCTGAACCAGGAGATGGAAGGGTGATGAGCGCATCGTAGCTGTCGAGAACGCGCGCAACCGCGCCGTAATAGACCTCGCGCCGCTGCAAGGCCTGCACATAGGCTCCCGCCGGCAGCGCCATCGCAGCCTTCAGGCGCTCGGCAAGGGTCGAGCTGAGCCCGTCGGGCCGCTCTTTCAGCCACGGGCCATAATAGGCCGCGTTTTCCCCATCCATGACCGATGCATGGTCTTCCACTACGCCATCGAGGTCTGCGATACGGACCTCCTCGCAGCGCGCGCCGAGCCCCTGCGTGAACTTTTCCAGCGCCATCCTGGCGGAAGCCGGCGCCGTCTCCCAGGCTGGTGTCCGGTAGAACGCAAAACGTGGCTGGCTGGCTCTGCCCGTCGCCAGCACGGACGCAATACCGGGGCGACCCCGCTCGTAGCTCACCGCATCGGTCGGATCGTATTTCGACAGCACATCGAGGATCAGCGCCAGATCGCCGAGCGACCGGCCATACACACCGACGGTATCGAGCGTGTGTGATTGCAGCAGCACCCCTGTCCGCGACACCAGCCCCAGCGTCGGCTTGCAACCATGAATGCCGCAGTAGGATGCAGGTCGAATAACCGACCCGCCCGTCTGCGTACCGAGCGCCAACGGAAACATGCCAGCCGCAAGGCCCGCCGCCGATCCCGATGATGAACCACCAGGCGTGAAATCGCGGTTGTGCGGATTGCGCGTCTTGCCGGGATGCCGGTTGGCAAGTTCGGTGGTCACTGTCTTGCCCATGATCACCGCGCCCGCGGCCCTGAGCTGCGCCACCGAGGTTGCATCCCGGTCGGGCTGCCGCCCCTTGAACAGAGCCGAGCCGTTCTCGGTCGGCATGTCCGCGGTGTCGATGATGTCCTTGATCCCCACTGGCAGGCCGTGCAGCGCCCCCGTTCCCTGGCCACTCGCCCGCTGCTTGTCGAGCGCCCGGGCCTGCGCACGCACCTGGTCCGCATCGAAATAGGCCCACGCTTCCACATCGCCGTCGCGAGCTGCAACCGCCTCGATACAGGCTTCGGCATAGGCCTCCGCGGTAATATCGCCCCTGACCATGCGGTCACGCGCTTCGACAGCGGTCAATTCGGTCAGCGTGCTGCTTGCCATGTCAGCCAATCCTCTTGTTGCTGAAATTCTACAGTGAGACAGAAGCCCACACGAACGCGGGGAGCAGGTATCGGCAGCATCTCGTCGTCATCGCCATGGGGTGCGCCGGCCGACTGGCCCGGAGCGGCATCACGCCTCGAAATCCTCGATGATGAACTTCCAGTAGTCGTCGATCTTGATGCCTTGCTCGCTGCGGGCAAGCCCCCGGACCGAGATGCCGGCCTCATGAACGGTTTCGGATGATCCCGAGATGAGTGGATGCCACCAGGCGAGAGGGCGTCCCTCGGCGACGACCCGGTAGGCGCACGTTACTGGCAACCAGCGCACGTTTCGCACCACCGCTGCATCAATCTTGACGCACTCGGGCACCAGGTCCTGGCGCTGCTCGTAGTTCATGCACTGGCACGATCCGAGATCCAGCAACCGGCACGAGAGCCGCGTCAGGTGGATATCCCCGTTATCCTCATCCTCGAGCTTGTTGAGACAACAACGACCGCAACCGTCGCACAATGCCTCCCATTCCGCCGTGCTCAGCTCTTCCAGGGTCTTCGCTTCCCAGAACGACATGTTCTCGCCATTTGCAGTATCCAACATCACCCCTCGCACTCCGGCCTCGAACCAGCTAGATACTCGTCCAGGAAGCATTTCGGCAACTTGGCCTCGCAAGACCACGGTGGGAACGGAGCGGGGCACATCTGCGGCAACGGGTTGCGCCGCTGGATGAAGGACTTAACCGTTGAACGACTGGTTCTTCAAGGGCAATACGCGCTGGCGGCTCTGGCGGCGGCTGGGAATCCTCGATTCCTGGCTTGATTCGACAATGGCCGACCTCTGGCAGGGAACCCAGGACCGATGGAATGCGGCCTCCAGCTTCTTTGCCCAGTTCCGCCTGTCCGGCTGGCGCCGTCTGCTCAACGAGGTCGCTTCTGAAAGCCTGACACTGCTGGTCGGCGGCTTCCTGGTGACATACATCCTGGCCATGCCCGCGTTCCAGGACATGGACGAATCGAAGATCTGGGCGACCGGGCGCTACAGCGTGAAGTTCATTGATGAAGCCGGCCGCGAAATCGGCCAGCGCGGCATCCTGCACAACGATTCCGTCCCGCTCGACCAGATTCCCGACACGCTCATCAAGGCCGCCCTGGCGACCGAGGACCGCCGCTTCTTCGAACACCACGGCGTGGATGTCCTTGGAACACTCCGCGCCCTCATCACCAATCTGTCCGCTGGCGGAACGGTACAGGGCGGCTCGACCATTACCCAGCAGCTCGCCAAGAACCTCTTTCTCAGCTCGGAACGGTCGCTCTCCCGCAAGATCAAGGAGCTGTTCCTGTCGTTCTGGCTTGAATCGAAGCTGACCAAGAAGCAGATTCTCAAGCTCTACTTCGATCGCGCCTACATGGGTGGCGGCGCCTTCGGCGTCGAGGCTGCAGCCCAGCTCTATTTCGGCAAATCCGTGCGCGACGTCACGCTCGCCGAATCCGCCATGATGGCAGGCCTGTTCAAGGCCCCGACCAAGTACAGCCCCAACGTCGATCTGCCAGCAGCTCGCGCTCGCGCCAACGAGGTGCTCTCCAACATGGTCGAAGCGGGCTACATGACGGCCGGGCAGGTGCATTCCGCCCGCCTCAATCCCGCGAAACCCATCGAGAGCCGCCACATCTACAGCCCCGATTGGTATCTGGATTGGGCCTTCGACGAGGTTCAGCGGATAGCCGAAGGGCGCGGCTATTATGTGCTCACCGCCCGCATCGCCGTCGATCCCAACATCCAGCAGGCCGCCGAACAGGCGCTTTCCTCCTCTCTGCGCCAGGAAGGAGCCGCCCAGAACGCCAAATCGGGCGCGGTCGTCGTCATGGAACCGAATGGTGCAGTACGCGCCATCGTCGGCGGCCTCGACTATGGCGAAAGCCAGTTCAACCGGGCCACGAAAGCACGGCGCCAGCCCGGTTCATCCTTCAAGTTGTACGTCTACGCCAACGCCGTTGAGCACGGCTTGCGCCCCAACTCCATCGTCTACGATCGTCCCGTTTCGTGCGGACGCTGGTCACCGAAAAACTACAGCGGCGGCAGCGGCAGCGGGCGCGCCGTCACACTCGGCACGGCGTTCGCCAAATCGTTGAATACGACAGCCGTTGAACTCTCCCTGAAATATGGCCGCGACAACATCATCAAGCTGACCAAGCGCCTGGGCATCGAGGGCGTCAAGAAATCATGCTCCATGGCCCTGGGCGACGGCGGCGTCACGGTCATGGAACACACTGCCGGCTATGCGGCGTTCGACAATGGCGGGCGGCAGGTCAGGCCCTACGCCGTTCTTGAACTGATGAACTCCCGCGGCGAAGTCATCTACTCCCACAACAGGGACGAGGCCGCCGCGCCGCAAGTGGTGAAGCCACAGACCGCGGACTACATGAACCAGATGATGCAGATGGTCGTGGAGGAAG
>JBKDZY010000098.1:0-2817 GCA_047971765.1 Hyphomicrobiaceae bacterium
ACGGCATTGACGCGCACGCCGTGGCCGCCGACAAATGTGCCGACTGGGTCGACGCCGGGCACGTTGCTAGCAACGGCGATCTTGGTGCGGCGGCCGGCTTCGCGGGCGATACCTTTGATCGACACGGCTTCGGTTTCGAGCTCAGGAACTTCTTGGCGGAAAAGATAATCTATGAAAGCTTCGTTGCCACGACTCAAAATTAGCTGCGGGCCGCGGTTGTCGCGCTCAATATCTTTGATCAAAACTTTGATACGGCTGCCTGTCGAATAAAATTCGCCTTGGATTTGCTCACTCTGCGGAATAATTCCCATGTCTTTGCCAAGTTCAACCCGTACAACGCGTGGCTCGACGCGAGCCACCGTGCCGTTCACAACCGTACCGACTTTGTCCTCGTATTCGGCCATAACAACCTCGCGCTCGGCTTCGCGTTGGGCGGCGTAGATCGCAGCATTTTCGGCAATCGCCTCTGCCTGCTGACCTTCGACCCAGGTATCGGAGCGCTGCCCAAGAAGCCTCGCGCGTTCGCGCATGGTCTGCGCGGTCTGTTCGGCCTGCTCTAGATCGTTGGTCAACTCGGTGATCTGGTGCTGAAGATTTTCCAGCATCTTGCCATAGATCTCGTTCCGCATTTCCTGCCGATAGGCCAGATAACCATCCGCGACCGCATTGGCAGCTCCGGCAGCCAGCACGGGGTTTTCCGCGTTGAAGCGCAGTTTGACCAGGAAGGAACGCCCGCTGTTGCTGACCTCCAGGTTCTGCGACAGCTTGCGCAGGATGTTCTGGCGCCGCTCCTCATCGGTTTTGGCCGGCGCTTTGGGGTTCTCGGCGGCAGCGGCCAGAAGCCCGGCGACCTCGGGAGGCATCCTGTCCAGGGCGTGGTTCAGCACGATCGGGGCACCGATGCTTTCGACCACGGTCGTGGTCGCGGCCCCCTCGTCGCCTTCATCGATGGTCGCTTCATTGACTGTTACCAGCCCCGAGCGTCCGGCATCGGAAATCATTTGTGCCGTCGCGGAATAGTTGGCCGGCATACCCTTGGCGATGTAATAGGCGCCGGCACCGCCAAGAACGGTCAGCGCCACCACCAGGATGATATTGCGCCACAGGGCGCGCAAGGCATCCCCGAAGGTGAAAGCACGTGGCATTTTATGCATGTCGGGTCTCGCTTGCAGTCGCCGTTATGTGCAAGGCGAAGCTCGCGGCCAGACGGATGCCATGACACGACAGGGGTCGGCGGGCTGTGGGCGAACAAAAGGCGGAATACGCCAGAATCACGATATCACCTGTAATAAATAGTCATCAAAAGACGGCGGCACCCAAGGATTCTGGCGGGCGCTCGCTCGCTTTGACCCCAATTCCGCCGTCAAGGTCGAGACGGCACCCCATCCCGGCGTCAGAATGTCCGCGATGTGGCAGGTTGGTCAGGCGAGTGTTCCGGCTGGTGCGCTGCATCGGCGGACTGCACCACTTGCAGGGCCTGTTCATGCAGGGTCTCGCACAGATTTTCGGCCCGCTGCGTCAGCATGCGCCACAGGACCAGTGTCGGATCGCTGCTTGGGTCCGGGCCGATCTTCCTGCCGGCCAGAGTGCGATAGCCGTTGCGCAACCGGGCATAGCCCTTTGGCCCCAGAAGAATGGTGGACAGACGGCGCGCGCTTTCGCGGATCGAGACTGGCGGAAGCAGCGTCCGGCCAAGCGCGATCAGGGCCGCACCGCGATGGCCGGAATCGGCCAGGCGCCAGACCCGATCCTGCAAATGATAGCCGCTTTTTGCCGCAGCCGACCAATCATGCGATTCGCGCAGATACCATTCAAGCGACAGATCGGCGGTTTCGCGCCCGGTGGTGACCCGGTCCGGTTTCGGGGTCTCCTCCTTGACGATGCATGGCTGGGGCGAGATCCTGAAACCGATGCCCGCGCGATCCATGCGCATCGCCAGATCCGTGTCCTGATTCACCCGCAGGCTTTCATCGAAGGGATGTTCGCGGGCGATGTCGACAGGCATGGCCAGCATCGAGGTCTGCACCCGGCCGGCATCGCGATAGACATAGTCGACCAAACTGCTGCCGGGACGCCATTCGGGCTGGGTCACGTGGCAGACCTCGTTCCCGACATGCAGTTCCGCGTTGCTGACATGGACCCGCCGGTCATTGGCCGGATCGCTGAAGAATTTCCGCAACTCGTCATAGCGGCAGGGCAGCCAGATATCGTCGGAATCGAGGAAGCAGACATGGGTGCCGCGCGCTGCGCGCATCCCACGGTTGCGTGCCGCACCTCCAAGCAAGTGCTGGTCCTGACGGATCACCCGGACCCCCAGCGATTCGAGATAGGCGTATTCGGTTGACAGATCGACCTGAGAAAAATCGTCGACGACGATAACGTCCAGCTCCTCCGGGCTGCGCTGCGGAAGGGACAGGATGGCGCGCAGCAACGGTGTGGCACGGTTGCGATTGGGAATGACGACGGACAGCAGGAATGGACGGGACATGAAACCTCGGCCTGCGCTATGGTGAATTGTTGTTTGAACGAACGCGTTGCGTTGCGGTGCCACTGGATACGAACGGCGTTTGGCGTATGTTTGCGCTAAAACTGCAAGTTGCGACAGTGCCTGCAACACATCTTCCGGGCAGTCAGCAGGATTCCGCCCGATTGACGACCGGCCGGACTTGATCCCGAAGGCCTCCGGGGCGATGTGCAGGCCAGAGAATTTGATAAATTGATAAGTGGAAGGATTCGCATGATGACGGCGCAGACGCCACTTCAGGACAGCCCTGCCGAGCCGTTCTTTTCGATCGTGATCCCTGCCTACAACCGCGC
>JBKDZY010000099.1:0-1743 GCA_047971765.1 Hyphomicrobiaceae bacterium
GGACCGCTGCGACTGGACGGAGAGGGTCTCAAACCGCTTCACCTCGCAATCGACGGCGAACCGCTCGGCGATAATGCCTACACCATCGACAGCCACGGGCTGACACTTCTCAACCCGCCCGGGCGCGCCTTCGTTCTCGAGACGGAAGTCGAGATCAACCCCGCCGGCAAGACCGCCCTCACCGGCCTCTACCAGAGCAACGGCATATTCTGCACCCAGTGCGAGGCGGAAGGATTCCGGCGCATCACCTGGTTCCTCGACCGGCCTGACGTGCTGGCCACCTACCGCGTGCGCATCGAGGCCGACGCCCACACCGTTCCCGTGATGCTCGCCAACGGCAATCCGGTGCAGGCCGGAGAAGCACGCAACGGCCGGCACTATGCCGTGTGGGCCGACCCCTTCCCCAAACCGTCCTATCTGTTCGCCCTCGTGGGCGGCGATCTCGCCATGGTGGAAGATACCTTCACCACGGCCTCGGGCCGCGAGGTCGTTCTGCGCATCTTCGTCGAGCACGGCAAAGAGGATCGTTGCGACTATGCCATGGGCGCGATCAAACGCGCCATGCGGTGGGATGAGGCGGCTTTCGGGCGCGAATACGACCTCGACATCTTCATGATCGTCGCCGTGTCCGACTTCAACATGGGCGCGATGGAGAACAAGGGCCTCAACATCTTCAACGACAAGTACATTCTGGCTCGCCCCGATACCGCAACCGATGCCGACTATGCCAATATCGAATCCATCATCGCGCATTAGTATTTCCACAACTGGACCGGTGACCGGATCACCTGCCGCGACTGGTTCCAGCTCTGCCTCAAGGAAGGCCTGACGGTCTTTCGCGATCAGGAATTCACCAGCGATATCCGCTCGCGGCCCGTCAAGCGGATCGCAGATGTACGGACGCTGCGTGCCCATCAGTTCCCCGAAGACGCCGGTCCCCTCGCCCATCCGGTGCGGCCCTCGAGCTATATCGAGATCAACAACTTCTACACTGCAACCGTCTATGAAAAGGGTGCCGAGGTCGTGCGCATGATGCGCACGCTGATCGGCGGGGACGCCTTCGCCCGTGCCATGGACCTCTATTTCGAGCGCCATGACGGGGAGGCCGCCACGGTGGAGGATTTCCTCGCCTGCATGGCGCACACCTCGGGCCGGGATATGAGCCAGTTCTTCCTCTGGTATGAACAGGCCGGCACCCCCGCAGTGATTGCCGACAGCCGCTGGCAACCCGATACCGGCACCTATGAACTCATACTCAGCCAATCCACGAGACCGACACCGGCCCAGCCGAAGAAAGCGGCCTTCCTCATTCCGCTGCGCATCGGCCTTCTCGATGAAAAAGGTGAGGACATGGCACTCCATCTCGAGGGCAAAGGGCCACTCGAGCACCCGGTGATCGAACTCGGCCAGCCGACGCAGAGCTTTCGCTTTACCAACCTTGCGAGCCGGCCGCTCCTGTCACTCAACCGCGGATTTTCCGCACCCATCAGTCTCACCACGGGCCAGACGATCGACGACCTCACCCGCCTCATCGCCCGCGACAGCGACAGCTTCAATCGCTGGGAGGCGGCACAGACCGTCGGACGCGGCCTCATCATCGACGTCATGAAAACGCTCGCAAGCGGAGCCGAGCCCGCACTGCCCGATGGCTATGTCGCCGCCTTGCGCGTCGTCCTCAACGAGCCGGACCTCGAACCGGCCTATCTTGCCGCCATGCTGAGCCTGCCGAGCGAGGGGGATGTC
>JBKDZY010000100.1:0-5898 GCA_047971765.1 Hyphomicrobiaceae bacterium
ATCGTCCTGGGATTGGGCAAAGGCTTTCGTGCGCCGGCCGGTTGGCGCGACAAACGGTGAAGATCCATGTTTCGACGCTTCTTTCGATCTCTCGCGAACAGATGCCTGGGGCCTGCGGCGCGGGCAGGACGCATCGTGCTTGACGCAGACGCGCGGATTGCGCTTCCGCCGCGGCTACAGTGTTGTCGCAATGCGGCCATACAACCAATGTCTGGATCAGGCCGGCTTCACAGGAACGCTGTGGTGCGCGAAGGGCGGCAAGGCAACGAAGGGCTGGTACTGACACTCCGCACCGGGAACCTGGCAGCGATGGGCATGCAAGTCTCAAGGTGGCCGGCCGGACGGCAACGCGCCTTGTTAATCAAAATGCTCTAATTGTCGGAATCAACAATCTTTTCTGTGGCGGCCGGTATTCGAGGCCGATGCCCCCCGAGGACCTGAAGATGTTCAAGACCTTGATGTCATCCAAGCGGTTTGCGCCGTTGTTCTGGTGTCAGTTCTTCTCCGCACTGAACGATAATTTCCTGAAGACATCGCTTGGCCTGTTGATGCTCTACAAGCTTGGCCTGGATCATGGTGCGACACTGGTCACGTTGGCGACGGCTGTGTTCATGGCGCCATTCTTTCTGTTGTCGGCGCTAGGCGGTGAGCTGGCCGACAAGCATGACAAGGCCGACATGGCGGTACGCATCAAGCTTGCCGAAGTTGGCGTGGCGATCGTCGCGGGGATCGGTTTCGTGCTGGGCTCGGTGGTGGTCATGTTCATTGCGCTTGGCCTCTACGGGATCATCGGTGCGCTCTTCGGACCCATCAAATATGGCATCCTGCCGGACCAGCTTGCCGAGAGCGAACTGACGGCCGGTAATGCCCTGATCGAAGGCGCCACCTTCCTGGCGATCCTGGGCGGCGCGATTGCGGCAGGCTGGACGGTCAGCCATGACCAGGGGCCGTGGCTGATTGCGGCGGCGGCGCTGGTGCTGGCGGTGGCATGCTGGACCTCGGCACGCTTCATTCCGAAGTCCGGCGCTGGTGATGCGGCCCTCGAGATCACGAAGAACCCGCTGACCTCGACATTCCACGCGCTGCGCGATCTGAAGGCCAATCCGCGGATCTGGCAGGGCGGACACATCGTCTCGTGGTTCTGGCTGATGGGAGCGGTGGTGCTGTCGCTGCTGCCGACGCTCATCAAGGACCGGATCGGCGGAAGCGAAGGTGTCGTGACGCTGGCCATGGTGGCGTTCACGGTCGGCATCGGTGTGGGCTCGACGGTGGCGGCCAAAGCCAGCCACAAGAAGCCCAACCTGGCGCTCGTGCCGGTCGGTGCGCTGTTGATGGCCATTTTCTCGTTGAAGCTGGCGTTCCTGACCTGGGCGGCAACACCCGGCAAGGAGGCCATCAGTGCGCTCGAGGTCCTGGCCAGCTTCAGCGGCTGGTCGCTCCTCATCGTCCTGGCCGGGCTGGCTTTCGCGGGCGGGCTTTTTATCGTCCCGTCGTTTGCCGCGGTCCAGTCGTGGGCGGAGCCTGAGCACCGCGCGCGGTCCATTGCGGCGGTCAACATTCTCAACGCGGCCTACATGACGTTCGCAGGCCTGGCTGTCGCGGTCATGCAGATGCTCGGCATTGGCATGGTGGTGCTGTTTGCGGCACTGGGGCTCGGCAGCCTGGTGGTGATGGGGCTCGTTCTCCATGCCTGGGGCCGGGATGGCGTGCAGGATCTTGGACGCTTTATCTTCCAGCTTTTCCTGAGGCTCGAGGTGAAGGGGCTTGAAAATCTTCCTCCCGAGGGAGAACGGACGATCATCGCGCCCAATCATGTGAGCCTGCTCGATGGTGCGATCATGCACTCGGTCCTGCCCGGCCATGCCGCGTTCGCGCTCGATACCGGGATGGCCGAGAAGTGGTGGGCGAAGCCGTTCCTGCGCTTGATCAACTTCCATACGCTCGACCCGACCAAACCGCTGGCGACGCGCGCGCTCGTCAACCTGGTGAAGGGAGGCCGCTCCATCGTCATCTTCCCCGAAGGACGGTTGACGGTGACGGGCGGGCTGATGAAGGTCTACGATGGCACCGCCATGATTGCCGACAAGGCTGATGCGTGGGTCGTGCCGGTGCGTATCGAAGGGCCGCAGCGGTCGGGGTTCTCGTACATGCGGTCAACGCAGATCCGCAAGGCGTGGTTTCCGAAGACGACCGTGACCATCCTGCCGCCGCGCAAGCTGGAGCTTGCTGCCGAACTCAAGGGCAAGGCACGCCGGCAGGCGGCCGGGGCCAAGCTGCAGGACATCATGGTCGATACGGCCGTCGAGACGGCGGCGATCGACCAGACGCTGTTCGAGGCGCTGGTGATGGCGAAAGCCGAGCGCGGAACCGGACAGCAACCAGCCGTGGAAGACCCGATGGGGACAAAGCTCTCCTACGGGAAACTCATTCTGGGTGCGCAGGTTCTGGGCGAGAAGCTTGTTCCCTTCGCGCCGGAAGGGCGCGCGGTCGGCATGCTGCTGCCGAACTCGGCCGGTGTTGCGGTGACTTTCATGGCGCTGCAGAGTATCGGGCGCGTCGCCGCCATGATCAATTTCACGGCTGGCGCGGTGAACGTGGTCGCGGCGTGCCGTGCGGCGGAAGTCAAGGTTATCCTGAGTTCCCGCGCGTTCGTGGAGAAGGGCAGGCTCGAAGCGCTGATTGCCAAGATCGAGGAGGCCGGAGTCCGCCTTGTCTACCTGGAGGACGTCAAGGAGAGCATCGGGTTTGGCGACAAGGTGCGGGCGCTGTTGCGCGGGAACAAGCCGCTCGTGCAACGCTCGCCCGGCGATCCGGCGGTGGTGCTGTTCACGTCGGGCTCGGAAGGTACGCCGAAGGGCGTCGTGCTTTCGCACCGCAACCTGCTTGCCAACGCGGCGCAGTGCCTGACACGGGTGGCCGCGGACGGCGAGGACAAGGTGTTCAATGTACTGCCGGTGTTCCATTCCTTCGGGTTGACGGGTGGCATGCTGATGCCGCTGATGGGTGGGATTCCGCTCTATTTCTATCCGTCGCCGCTGCACTACCGGATCGTTCCGGAACTCGCCTACCAGACCAACGCGACCATCCTGTTCGGCACAGACACGTTCCTGACGGGGTATGCGCGCACGGCCCACCCCTACGACTTCCACAAGGTGCGCCTGATCATGGCGGGCGCGGAAGCCGTGAAGGACCGGACGCGGCAGATATACATGGAAAAGTTCGGCGTGCGTATCCTGGAGGGCTATGGCGTCACGGAAACGGCGCCGGTGCTGGCGATGAATACGCCGCTGGCCAACCGGCCGGGGACGGTCGGGCGGTTGTCGCCGCTGATGAAGGCGAGGCTGGACCCGGTGCCGGGGATCGACATTGCCGAGGGTGGCCGGTTGTCCGTATCCGGGCCGAACGTGATGCTTGGCTACTATCGTGCGGAGCATCCGGGTGTGCTGGAGCCGCCGCAGGACGGCTGGCACGATACCGGCGATATCGTCTCGATAGATGCCGACGGCTATATCCGCATCAAGGGACGCGCCAAGCGCTTCGCCAAGATTGGTGGCGAGATGGTGTCGCTGTCGGCGGTGGAAGGGATGGCGACGGAGATCTGGCCGCAGGCTCTGTCTGTCGTGGTTTCCGTCCCCGACTTGCGCAAGGGCGAGCGGCTGGTGCTGGTGACGACCCAGTCCGATGCCGCGAGGCCCGAGTTCCTCAGGCATGCCAGGCTGAAGGGGGCTTCAGAATTGGCGGTGCCCGCGGACTATCTCGTGGTCGACAGGGTTCCGCTGCTCGGCTCCGGCAAGCCCGACTACCAGGCGACGAGCAGGCTGGTCGCGGAACGGCTCGCCAACCGCGGCAGTGAAGCCGAGGTGACTGTGGACGCGGCAGAGTGACGACAATGCAGTGGCCATGGGTGTCCACTGAATGGTGACGACCGCGTGAACAGAACTGGTGGCAACTGGATGTCAGTGGAGGGAGACCTCGAACATTGACGAAAGGTTGCCGCCATGTTGCAGCATCGAACCATCAATCCTCTTGATGGGGCAGGTGCAATGCAATTTTCTGATTTCCCGGCTTACTGGCACCAGATCGAGGCCTTGTTCGGCCGGTTTTCGACCGTTCTGCCGGCTCTCGATATTGCGGCCGCCATTGTGTTCGCCGCCACCGGCGCGCTCGCCGCGTCGCGAAAGCAATTGGACATTGTTGGCTTCATTTGGCTCGCCGTTATTACAGGTGTCGGGGGTGGAACGGTGCGTGATGTGCTGCTTGATGTGCCCGTGTTCTGGATCGGGCAACCGCATCTTGTCGTCGCCTGCATCGGTACGGCCGTTCTGATCTACTTTACGGCGCATCTGTTGCGTTCGCGCTATCGGTTGCTGCTGTGGTTGGATGCGCTCGGCCTTGCACTGGTGACGGTGGCAGGAACCGCCAAAGGGCTTGATGTGAAGGTCGGACCACTGGTTGCGATCGCGATGGGGATGATCAGCGCGACGGTCGGCGGGATCATTCGCGATATTCTCAGCCAGGAACCATCTGTTCTTCTGAAACGAGAAATTTATGTCACGGCGACCGTCGTGGGAGCCATCGTGTTTGTTCTTGCCATGGGCATGGGGGCAGGGCGGATTGCGGCCAGCCTTTCCGGTGGGCTGGTCGTGTTCCTGGTTCGGGGGGCGGCGATTGCATTCCGCCTTTCATTGCCGACCTACAGGTCGCGGCCAGGCCGGGCGCCAGAAGAGATTGAAACGGGTTGAAGAGCTGCAATGGCCTTCAATCCCGTTCCAGTGCATTGGCATGTCAACGAAGTGAAGATCCCAGCAGATCGCGGGCAATGACGTGACGCTGCACCTCGTTGGGGCCCTCGCCGACGCGGCGGATGCGCAATTCGCGGTACCATCGCTCGAACGGGAAATCCTTGGTCATGCCGTAGCCGCCGAAAATCTGCATGGAGCGATCAACGACGCGGCCGGCAGTTTCTGAGGCGACGAGTTTGGCGAGGCCCGCTTCCATGCGGAATGGCTCTCCCGCGTCGCACCTGGCGGCGGCCGCCAGACACATCAAGGTTGCCTGGCGCAGTTCCAGTTCGTTGTCGACCAGCATCCACTGGATGGCCTGGCGCGAGGCGAGCTTGGCGCCGAAGGTCTCGCGCTGCTTGGCGTAGTCGATCGCCATTTCATGAGCCTTGTAGGCTGGCGCGAGGCATTGGGCTGCGTAGGGACTGCGCTGGCGGGAGAGACGCTCGTTGGCAATAGCGAAGCCCTTGTTCAATTCTCCCAGGATGGCGCTGTCTGGCCCCTTCATGTCTTCGACTCCGAGTTCTGTCGCGTAGTGGGAGGAGCGCAGGGTGTGGACGATACGGCGAACGTGGAAACCGGGATTGGAGGTCTCCACGATGAAGCAGGTGACGCCGCCACGGCCAGCCTCGGGGTCGGTGCGTGCGAACACCAGTCCGAAGTCGGCCTTGTCGGCGCCGGAGATGAACACCTTGGAACCGTTGATGGTCCAGCCCTCGTTGGTCTTGACGGCGCGAGTGCGTATGGCGCGCGCGGGGTCGGAGCCGCCGGATGGCTCGGTCAGTCCGAAGAAGGCGCGCTTCTCGCCGCGCAGCATCGGATAGAGATAGTTCTCCTTCTGCTCGTCCGTCGCCTCGTAGAGCTGGGCCAGGCCGGCGGCGCCGAACACGCCATAGCAGGGAACGTAGAGCCCGGCGCGGTGCTGGCCCATCTCGATGGCCAGCAGCACGCGCGTGGTCATGTCGATGCCGGGGCCGCCGAACTCGGCGGGGATGTCGAGGCCGTAGAGACCCATGGACTTGACCTTGTCGACGAGACGGGTCCTCTCCTCCTCCGGCAGCTCGCTGGCGTCGGGATCGAGCTTCTCCTCGAGCGGCAGGATCTCCTCGCGGACGAA
>JBKDZY010000101.1:0-1899 GCA_047971765.1 Hyphomicrobiaceae bacterium
CCCGGGCATGACGCCGAGCTTGATTTCCGGCTGGCCGAATTTCGCGGTATCGGCCGCGATGATGAAATCGCACATCATCGCCATCTCACAGCCGCCACCCAGCGCAAACCCCGCCACCGCCGCGATCACCGGCTTGCGGGTCGATGACACCCGGTGCCACGGCCCGATGAAGTCCTCCATGAAGGCCTGCATGAAGGTCTTCGACTGCATTTCCTTGATGTCCGCCCCGGCCGCAAACGCCTTCTCGTTGCCGGTGATGACGGTGCAATTGATATTCGCATCTGCCTCGAACGCATCGAGAGCCTTCGACAGCTCGCCGATGAGCTGCGAGTTGAGCGCATTGAGCGCCTTCGGACGGTTGAGCTGGATGAGGCCCACGCGGCCCCGTGTTTCGACGATGATGGTTTCATAGCTGGTGGACATGGTCGGTCTCCGGTTACGAGAGTGAACACGATTGGATTGTGGCCGGCAGGTTGCCCGGCAGGCACAGGATTCAGGCACCCTGGCGCGCGAGGCGGGTCTCAGCCGCCGACGATTGCACCCTTTTCGGCGAGACTGGCGATCTCGGCAGGGGCATAGCCTGCCTCCGACAGCACCTCGGTATTGTGCTGGCCAAGCGTCGGCGCATGACACCTGAGTGTGCCCCGTGCCCGGTCTGCGCCGAACTCCATCGGCAATGCGGGCAGTTTCGTCGGCAACATCCCGCCGCCGCCAAGTCGTGGAATCAGTGTTTCCAGAAGCCCGCCGGTCGCCAGCAGATGCGGGTCGTCGAAAAGATCATCGGGCCGCCCCACCGGCGCCCAGGAACAAGCCGCACGTTCGAGCCGCTCCTGCACCTCGGCCTTCGACAACGGCGCGATGACCGCTTTCAGCTCGGGAATGAGCCAGTCACGCTCCTTCACCCGCATCACGTTCGTTTGCAGACGTGGATCCGCGGACAGTGTCTCCAGGCCGAACTCCTCGACAAAGCGCGCCCATTGCTGGTCGCTGGTGACGCCGATGAACAGTTCGCCATCGGAGCACGGAAAGACTTCGTAGATGGCCCACGCACCACGCCGCGCCGGCATCGGCGGCATCGGTTCGCCCGTGGCCGCCGACCCTGCCATATGCGTCGACATCAGGAAGACGGCGCTTTCGAACAACGAACTGGAGACCCGCTGCCCCTTTCCGGTCACATCCCGCTCCCGCAACGCCGCCTGCACCGCGATGACGCCGAACATGGCCCCGGTGATGTCGATGATGGAGGCCCCCGCACGCAGCGGCCGCCCTGGCGGCCCGGTCATGTAGGCAAGCCCGGACTGGAACTGCACCACCTCGTCGAGCGCCGGCCGCTTCTCGTAGGGACCAGCCAGATACCCCTTGAGCGCCAGATAGATGAGCCGCGGATTGACCTTCTCCAGCACATCCCAGCCACATCCGAGCCGTTCGATGGTTCCCGGCCCGTAGTTCTCGAGCATGACATCTGCCGTGGCCGCCAGACGGTGCAGCGCCTCCTGCCCTTCCTTCATCTTGAGATTGAGGGCGATACCGCGCTTGTTGCGATTGAGGCCCGCAAAGAAACCTGACGCAAAGCCCGCAAGCCCTCGGGTATGATCCCCCTTGGGCGCAGGCTCCACCTTGATCACGTCCGCTCCCAGGTCCGCCATGATCAGGCCTGCCGTCGGCCCCATCACCGTATGGCTGAGCTCAAGGACACGAAGACCCGGCAGGGGCTTTGCAGTTGCTGTCATCGAAGCAGGTCTTTTCCTGTCTGGTGCGCGATGCGGCGGTCTCGCGAACTCAGGGATAGCTGCCGGACATCACGTCCGAGCCGCGATAGCCTCGGCAATCGCATCCGTGCGCAACGCCTGGTCCCTGTGCAGAAGTTCCTACATCCGGACCTCGAGAGCAATAACGGCA
>JBKDZY010000102.1:0-2016 GCA_047971765.1 Hyphomicrobiaceae bacterium
CCAACGTCGTCGCCAAGGCCGGGAGCGAGTCGCTCGTCACCGGGTCTCTCAAGGGGCAGCAACCGGTTTCGCAGGGCAGCACGCCGCTCGAACTGCCGCCGGCGCTTATCGGTCCGCTGTCGCTACGCCTTGCTGCCGCCAAGGGTGATCCCTCGGCCCAGCTCGAGATCGGCTCGCGCTTCTCCGATGGCCAGGGCGTCCGCCGCGATCTTGCCAGTGCCGCGGTGTGGTACAAGCGCTCGGCGATGCAGGGCAATGCGGTTGCGCAGTATCGTCTCGCCGCGCAGTACGAGCGTGGGCTCGGCGTGAAGGCCGACCCGGTGCAGGCGCGGGCCTGGTATCAGCGCGCTGCCGAGAAAGGCAACATCAAGGCCATGCATAACCTTGCCGTGATGCTCGCCGGTTCGAACTCGGGCATTCCCGACTACCGCACGGCTGCGCACTGGTTCCGCGAGGCTGCCGACCGTGGCCTGGCCGACAGCCAGTACAATCTCGGCATCCTGCTGGAGAGCGGCTTCGGGGTCGCGAAGGATCCGGTCAGCGCCCTCAAGTGGTTCATGCTGGCCGCCAAGGGTGGCGACATGGATGCCGGCAACCGCCGCGACCAGTTGATCACCCGCCTGCCGCCGAGCGGCGTGCAGGCTGCGAATGCGGCGGTGGCTTCATGGCGCCGGATGCGGGTCATACCGCTTGCCAACGACATCAACGTGGCTGGCAACGCCTGGAAGTCGGGCAGCCTGGCCTCCCGTTGATCGACATGCTGCCGGCCCCCCTCGGGGCCAGCCCATTGCATCCTGCGTTCACGGGCCGGCTTTCGGCCCGTTTTTTCTTGGAGCGCGGCGCCTGCTGCGTGAGCCGTGATCGCGGCCAGAGTGCTTCCACCTGGAGCGGAAACGCTCCAACAACCGCCCCCTCACGCAGACCCCAGCGCCATCGTTGCGGCTTCAGACAATCAACTCCAGCGGCTGCTCACGGAAGCGGCATCCACCGGGCTGATTGCGCCACCTTGGACTTTGCGAACCGGGTGCGGATTGCGTATCCGTCTCCCCCTCGACGGTGCCTGGCGATGCGCCGGGATCCGGAGCAGTGGGCGCCTGACGCGCTGATGGCGATGGCGGGGAGGCCGGTTGCGCATCATTGCCGGGCGGTGTGCCGGTTGTCTGCGCACGCGCAGCACTTCCCGACGGCCATGGCACGACAGCCAGCACAATGGCCAATGAGACGGCGGCAATGGTGATGTCGTAGCGTCTCCGCGGCGGTGAACCTGACAAGCTCTTCATCGGTGCGGCTCCCCTTGCCTGGCGCATTACGGGAGCCAGCATAGACCAATTCCGGCCTCGTGTGGGGATTCCGAAGTTCACTGGCTTGCCTAGAGCAGGTTTGACGCAAATGGAATCACATCCACGCTGGTGGCCTGCTCCAACTCTTTGTTTGAGAGACTGATTCACGCCTTCGATGGAAGCAGGATTGCTTCCATCTCAGCCGATCAGGCTCTCGCGATGCATATTAGCGAACTTCGGAATTGCAAGGGACACCAGCTTAGACTGGTGTTGGCGAGACCTGCTTGTGCTCAGATGCGGCTTTTCCAGGTCTGCACGAGATAGCCCAGCACCGACCAGCCAATGCCCAGCACGCCCGATGCAATGAAGATCCCGACCAGCAGACGGATCTTGGGCTCGATGACGCCGGTGCGCATCAGCAGCCATGCGAAGGCCATGCCGGCAATGCCGGCAACGAACGGCGCCAGCACCAGCTTCTGGACCTGATCGGCCTTGCGGCCAAGATAATAGCCGGCAGCGATGGCAGCCGGGTTCGCGACTGCCAGAAGCAGCGCGTCCTTGAGATCTGGTGGTATTGCTATCACGTCGTGGCCCCGCTCACTGCGCCTGTGGCCGCCGGGCCGGTATCATCGAAGCATGGACATTCCACGGCCATCATCAGCCCTTCTTGCCCGCGCCTTCCTCGATCTGGGGGCGCAGCTTTTCTTCCTCGTACTGGATGAACCAGCCGATCATC
>JBKDZY010000103.1:0-3303 GCA_047971765.1 Hyphomicrobiaceae bacterium
GCTGGCAACCGGCCAGCTTTGCAAAAACCATCATATATCCCGGCCAATGATCTTTTTTGCTGACACGCCGGATATTCCCTAGCATCCTAGAGTCTCAGGGAGCAAAAAATGCCAGACGAGATCCTTTCGGTCGACGATCTGACTGTGCGTTTCCACCTGAAACGCGGAACATTGACAGCGGTCAACGGCGTCTCTTTCAACGTGAATCGCGGCGAGACGTTCGGGCTCGTCGGCGAGTCGGGATCAGGCAAGACGGTCACCGCACGCGCCATCATGAAACTGATACCGACGCCGCCGGGGGACATTCCCAACGGCAAGGTCGTTTTTGATGGCACCGACATCCTGAAGCTCGACGCGGAAGGTATTCGGGCGCTTCGCGGAAACGAGATCGCCATGGTGTTCCAGGAACCCATGAGCGCACTCAATCCGGTCTATACGGTTGGTGACCAGATCACCGATGTGCTCAGGACCAACCTGGGTCTCACCAAGGCGCAAGCCGACGAACGCGCGGCGGAGCTGCTGGCACTCGTCGGCATCCCGTCGGCGGCGTCACGTCTCAACAACTACGTCCACGAGTTTTCGGGGGGCATGCGCCAGCGCGTCATGCTGGCGATGGCGCTGAGCTGCGATCCGACCTTCCTGATCGCCGACGAACCGACCACGGCGCTGGACGTGACCATCCAGGCCACGATCCTCGAACTCATCAGCTCGATGATCGAGCGCTTCGGCATGTCGCTGTTGTTCATCACCCACAATCTGGGCGTGGTGGCCCATGCGTGCGACAAGATCGGTGTCATGTACGCATCGCATCTGGTCGAAATGGGCACGAAAGACGAGATCTTCGCGAAACCGCAGCACCCCTACACCGTGGGGCTTTTGAACTCGATCCCTCGCCTCGATAGCCAGCAACGCTATCTGACGCCAATCGACGGTACGGTCTGCAACATGCTGGACCCGCCCAGAGGCTGCAAATTCAATCCGCGCTGCCAGCACGCCTTCGACCGGTGCCGCGAGGAAATTCCGAAGTTGAAGGAGGTCACGCCAGGACATCTGGCGGCCTGCCACCTTCACGACCAGAAATAGTCGCTGACGCCGTCCGCAGCAGGGGCCAGCTCATGCAAGATGCACCACTTCTCAACGTCGCCAATCTCACCAAGCACTTCATCCTCCAGAATGATTTCATTTCCCGCACGGTCGGGCGCTCCCGAACGCTGAAGGCGGTGGACGACATCAGTTTTCACATCACCAAAGGCGAGACGCTTGGCCTCGTGGGCGAATCGGGGTGTGGCAAGTCGACGACCGGGCGGCTGATCACCAGGCTGGTGGAGCCGACCGCGGGAGAAGTGACGCTGGATGGCAAGAACCTGCTCACGCTCTCCGGCAGCGATCTGCTGGCAGCCCGGAAGAAACTGCAACTGGTCTTCCAGGACCCCTATTCCTCGCTCAATCCGAGGAAGACGATCATGCAGATCCTGGAGCGGCCGCTGATCGTCCACAAACTCTCCGCCAGCTGGAGCGAGCGGCGCGCCAGGATCCTCGAACTGCTCAACCTCGTCGGGCTCGGACGCGAACATATCGACCGCTACCCGCATGAGTTTTCCGGTGGGCAACGCCAGCGCATCGCCATCGCCCGCGCGCTCGCCGTCGAACCCGAACTGGTGATCGGTGACGAGCCTGTGTCCGCGCTCGACGTGTCCATCCAGGCGCAGATCCTCAACCTGTTTCGAGAGTTGCAGGAGAAACTTGGTCTTACCTACCTGTTTATCGCCCACGATCTGAGCGTCATCCGACACATCTCCAACCGGGTGGCGGTGATGTATGTCGGAAAGATCGTCGAGACCGGGCCGGTCGAACGGATCTTTGCCAAGCCCAGGCACCCCTACACCCAGGCGTTGATGGCCGCAGTGCCGGTGGCCGATCCGCAGAGCCCTCCCCCCAAGCTGACCCTTCGCGGAGAGGTCGCGACACCCATCGACCCACCGCCGGGATGCCGGCTTTGCAAGCGCTGCCCGCTGGCGACGCCAAACTGCGAGACCGAGCCGCCACCGCTTCGCGACTTCGGCGACGGCCATGTGGTGGCGTGCCACAACATATGAGCAGTGGATTGCCTGCCGTCCGGATGCCCTTCGGCGGCCGGAAGGTGCACTTGCTTTTGGATGCAAACGCCTGGACAATGACACCCGACGACAGTGCCGCCATCAGCCAAGGAGGCCGACTTGAGCACCCCAAGCGACGATGAATTCGGCTTTGCGCCGGATTACGACGCGCCCATACCCTATATGCATCGCATCCGAACGTACTATCAGACGCTCGGCTACGGTGCGCCATACCGGTGGGCGCACTATACGGATGTGCCCTTCACGCCGATGACCAAGCCGTTGGCTGAGGCCACCATTGCGCTGATCACGACAGCGGCGCCCTATCGGTCCGATGCAGGCGACCAGGGACCAGGCTCGGCCTACAACAGCGCCGCGAAGTTCTACACGGTCTATTCCGGCGATACGGTGGAAGATCACGACCTGCGCATCAGCCATATCGGGATTGACCGCAAGCATACCACGCAAGAGGATTCCAATACGTGGTTTCCGCTGCCGGCCTTGCGGGAGGCAGCCGCCAATGGCTTGATCGGGAAGGTCGCGCCGCGCTTCCATGGCGCCCCGACCAACCGCAGCCACAAGACGACTCTCGAAGTCGACGCACAAGAACTCTTGTCCCGGGTGAAGGAGGACCGGGCCGACGCTGTCGTCATCGCAGGTAATTGACCGGTGTGTCACCAGACCGTGAGTCTGGCAGCGCGCACCATCGAGGCGGCCGGCATCCCCACCGTGGTGATGGGCTGTGCCAAGGATATTGTGGAGCACGCTGGTGTGCCCCGCTTCCTGTTCTCCGACTTCCCGCTTGGCAATCCTTGCGGCAAGCCAAAGGACAAGGCGTCACAAGCCGCAACGCTTGAATTGGCGTTGAAGCTTCTGCCCGCCGCAATCGGACCACGGACGACCATCCAGAACCCGATCCGCTGGACGGCGGACGGCAAATGGAAGCTCGACTACAACAACATCGAGCAGATGAGTCCGGAAGAACTGGCCCGCCGCCGGGCGGAGTTCGACAAGGGCAAGGAGATCGCCAAACAGCGCCTTGCCGAAGACATGAAGAAGGGCGCGGCCGAATAAACCGACAGCGCGCCTATTACCCCGGATCCGATGCGGTTCCGGGGTAATTTCATTCTCATGTGGCAACCTTCAACGTCCGCTGCACCCCTGCGGCCGTTGCTCCATGGAGTTTCCGCCTGAAGCGGAAACGCCA
>JBKDZY010000104.1:0-2756 GCA_047971765.1 Hyphomicrobiaceae bacterium
ACAAATATCGCAACCGCGAAAACCATCAACTCGTAGACGAACGGGCTGACTTCCGAGTTTCCGGCAGCAAACGCGGGAGTGGCACCGGCCAGGAGGACCGCGCCAGCGGAAGCGGCAAGCACGCCGATGGATCGCAAAACCATGGGCCTCAACTCCCTTGCGTGACGAGATTGGGGTGCACGATCTGGCCACCCTTGGCGACCAGCGTTCCCTTCACGGTCTCATCGTCCCAATCAATCGCCAGTTCCTTGCTCTTTTTGTCGAACATGGTGTCGATGAAGTTCAGCAGGTTCTTGGCATAGAGGGCTGTCGCGTTGACGGGAACGGTGCCAGCAAGGTTCAGCGGCCCCCAGATCTTCACGCCACCCTCTTCCACGGTTTCACCAGCGCGCGTCAGCTCGCAGTTTCCGCCGCGTTCCGCCGCAAGATCCGCGATCACCGCGCCAGGCTTCATGCTCCGGACCATTTCGGCGGTGATCAACTTCGGCGCCGGACGGCCCGGGATCAACGCGGTCGTCACCACGACGTCCTGCGTCTTGATGTGGTTGGCCACCAGTTCCGCCTGCTTCTTCTGGTAGCCTTCGGACATCGGCTTGGCATAGCCGGCCGCCGTCTGTGCCTCGCGGAACTCGTCATCCTCGACGGCAATGAACTTGGCGCCGAGCGAGGCCACCTGTTCCTTGGTGGCCGGCCGGACATCCGTTGCCGACACGATGCCACCCAGGCGCCGCGCTGTTGCAATCGCCTGCAGCCCCGCAACACCGACGCCCATGATGAACATCTTGGCCGCCGGCACCGTGCCTGCGGCTGTCATCATCATCGGCACGGCCTGATGCAGCATGGACGCAGCATCAACCACGGCCTTGTAGCCGGCGAGGTTCGATTGGCTCGACAGCACATCCATGGACTGCGCCCGCGTGATGCGCGGCATGAACTCCATCGCGAACAACGACCGTCCCGTCTCCGCCAGCGCGGCGAGCCCTTCGCGGTCATCGTAGGGGTTCAGCATGGAGATGATCTTGGCGTCGGGCTTGAGACGTCCGACATCCTCGACGCTCGGACGCCGAACCGTGAGCAGGAAATCTGCCCCGTCCAGCGCCTCCCCGGCACCAGTGACAATCGTTGCCCCGGCGGCCTGCAGCACATCGTCGGAAACACCCGATGCCCGGCCCGCACCTGACACCACACGCACAGTACATCCAAGAGCGGATAGTTTCTTCGCGGTCTCAGGAGAAATCGCAGCACGCGGTTCGTCCGCGGCCTCCGGCGTGACGGCTACCGTCACCATATGGCTCTCTCCGTCCAAAAATACGCGGCGATATACGCTGCGCCGGCTGCAAGCCGCACGTCAACAGATGGTGCGATACCACCCTTTATAGCCCTATCGGCTACGGAGCGGCACCCCACCGGAAACTTAATACGCGAAGAATAGCAGGCCCAGCAGGACAATGACGGAAAGGGTCACAAGGACCACCGCCCCCCTCAGGAAACCATGATAGGTGCGCAGATGCTCAGGATAATCCATCTCCGGATGGCCATCGGTGGTATCGACGGACATTAGGTCTCTCCCCATTTTGAAGACGCGTTCAAGAAGCTCGACTTTTCTGCTAGCCGATGCGAAGGGGGCAATCAAGGCCTATCGCAGCAACGCAGGCAGGCCTTGAGGCCCGAAGCGAGGCTCTTCCGGGCGACTTTTGCCCATTGCAAAGACGATGATCCCTGCGGTCTGACAAGCTTCGCGGAGGCATCCAGGATACGTTGCCGTCAACGAAAATCATCGCTTCGCCAGACGCCTCGCGGTTGCTGGTCAGTCCTCGCTCGGCTGCTCGTCGTCTGCAGGACGCGTGAGCTGCTGGAGCTTGGCGAACACGCGCTGGTCTTCCTCGCTCTGGTCAGGCTCGGCGCCATGATCCGGCATCGGGAAGTCCTCCACACCGGGTTGCTCTTCCAGCCCGGAAATCGTCGCCGTCGCCGGCAGTAGCGTACCGCCACGCTCGGCCGCCATCTCAGCCGGCTGGTCGCCCGCAGGCACGGCCCGCCCGGACGACTTCTTGACCTCGGCATCGAGATCCACCTGCGAACACAACCCCAGCGTCACCGGATCCTGCGGTTGCAGATTGGCCGAATTCCAATGCGTCCGGTCCCTGATCGCCGCAATCGTTGGCTTGGTCGTGCCAACCAGGCGCATGATCTGGCTGTCCTTCAACTCCGGGTGGCTCCGCAACAACCACAACACCGCATTGGGACGATCCTGGCGACGTGAAACCGGCGTGTACCTAGGCCCCCGCTTGGTCTTGACCACCGGCATTTCGTATTTGGGCTCAGCCAGCCGCAACCGGTATTTCTCATTCCCCTCGGCGCGCGCGATCTCCTCGCGCGTCAACTGACCGGACGTGATCGGGTCCTGGCCCTTGATGCCCTGGGCGACATCACCATCGGCAATGCCGCGCACCTCCAGGTTGTGTAGACCACAGAATTCCGCAATTTGATCGAACGTCAGGGACGTGTTCTCCACCAGCCAGACAGCGGTGGCTTTCGGCATCAAAGGTATACGAGTGCTCATGTGGTACCGGTTCCTAAGACGACCGCCGCTTTCGATTTCGGCTCGCCAGACGGTCTGAACAGTATGGGGATAGAGAACATATAGCGGTTCCATGGCCAAACAGCAACAGACCATCCGGCATTCATGCTCCGTAGACGCACGGCTATTGCGCACCGGGAGGAGGCGAAAACGCTCATCCCCCGACGGCGTCCCG
>JBKDZY010000105.1:0-4115 GCA_047971765.1 Hyphomicrobiaceae bacterium
GCGCATGCCGGCGGCGGCTTCCCCGCGCGCAGGCCCGGTCCCGGGATGACGAGTTCCTGGGACTCATCACCGCCCCTTCCCGTCTTCTCCATCTGTTGCCATAACATTGCGACAATGGCCGGTCATCGACACCGGAGACGAATGGCAAAGGAGGAGTTGGTTCGATGGTGTGGGGATGGGGCCTTGCCGGGCGCGTGACGACCGTGTGTCTGACAGTGATAACACTCGCCTTCATGCAACAGGGAACCACGGCGCACGCACAAGACAGGCCAGCCGAAAAGCGGCTTGCCCTCGTCATCGGCAACAGCGCCTACCAATATGCCCCCGAGCTTGCCAATCCCCGCAACGACGCCAAGGACATGGCCCGCGAACTTGAGGCTGTGGGCTTCCGGGTCATCCTGGCCGTTGATGCCACCAAGGCCCAGATGGACAGTGCCCTTCGGGCCTTTGCCGACAAGCTCTCCCAGGCCGATGTCGCCCTGCTGTTCTACGCCGGCCACGGCCTGCAGGTCGGCAGCCAGAACTACCTCGTGCCGATCGATGCCCACCTCAACCGCGAACGCGACCTCGCCTTCGAGGCTGTGAGCCTGGAGTTCATGCTGCGGCAGATGGAGATCGACCGCGAGAACAAGACCACGCTCGTCATGCTGGATGCCTGCCGCGACAATCCATTGACCCGCAATCTCGCCCGTTCCATGGGCACCCGCTCGACCGCGATCGGCCAGGGCCTTGCCGCAACCTCGGCCGGTGTCGGCACCTTCATTGCCTATTCCACCCAGCCGGGCAACGTCGCCCTTGACGGCAAGGGGCGCAATTCCCCTTTCACCACGGCCCTGTTGCACAACATCGGCAAGAGCGGACGCAACATCAACACCACCATGATCGAGGTCCGCAAGGCGGTCATCCAGGAAACCGGTGGCGCACAGGTCCCCTGGGACCACTCCGCCCTGACCGGCGACTTCTACTTTGTTCCCGCCAAGCTCCCCCGCGCAGGCACCACGATTGCCGCCCCGGCCAGCAAGGGCGACGATGTTGCCGCCCTGAAAGCGCGGCTGAAAGCCCTCGAAGAAGCCGAGGCGCGCCGCCGCGAAGGCGACGATAGCGGGCGCACAACTGCCGGCAAAACGGCTGCTCTTTCGCCAACCGAACGCGCGAACATCATTGAACTGGCTGAAGCGAAAGCAAAATATTCTGTGGCATTCGACAAGGGCACGGCACTGCAACGAGAGCTGTTCGAAGCCCGGCGCACGGAACTGCAAACCAATGACAAGAGCCAGCGCATGGAGCGTATGCGCAAGTCCGTGAACATCCAGCGCGCCATGACAACGGCCTTCCTGGAGGCCAAGCATCTCAAGAACCGCATTGCCGAACTCGAAGCGGCTCTGACTTCCCAGTCCCCCACCAACGGCTTCGACCTGGACATGAAGCCGAAAAATTCGCGCGCCGGCTTCGACGTCTATGAGGGCGCCGCCATGTCGGGCACGAAAATCAAGTTCGCCTCTGCTGACACCATCGCGGGATGCGTCAATGTCTGCCACAACACACAGGGCTGCATTGCTGGCGAGTTTGACAGCACCGGCTCCCGCCAGACCTCCTGCAGTGTCTACAGTCACGTCGTCCGCCTGAAACGGGCCGGGAAAACCACCAGTGCGTTCGTCAAGCCGGCCAGACTCTCCACCCTCCCACCAGTGCAGCCCCAAACCGTACCGGGTAGCACGGTGGCGTTCGAGAAGGCCGAGAACGTTCGCATCGAAGGTACCCCCTTGGCACCGGCGTTTCGCACATCCGGCCCGGACGCCTGCGCCAATGCCTGTGGCGCCAATCCCCGGTGTGTGGCCTACCAGCATGGCCGCAAGATCCCGGTCATGGGATTGTGCCAGCTCTTCACGTCTATCGAGTCACGCCACGAAGACAGGTCCTGGCGCTCCGGCGCCCGCGTCAGCAACGCTTCGGCATCAAGCTCCTCTCCCTCGACCGGCGCCCCTCAGGGGCAATGTCATCCCATGAGCATATCGTTCAAGGACCCAATCCCTCTCTACGAGGGCATGAAGCTTTGCAACGGCATCGGCCTGCACCTGGCGCAGGTACAGAGCATCACGGATCTAGGGGTCGTGTTCTCGGTCCCCGAGGCGCAGGACTTCACCTGCCGCGCCGGCACCGTCTGCCAGTTCCAATGGCCGGGCAGCCCCTCGCCGCACTTCCGCGTCGTGATCAAGGCGTCGAACGCGATAGCCCCGGCAACAGCAACCATGACGCCGCGTTGAACACTGCCTGAAATACCGGCAGCCGGCGCCACCTGACCGTAATACCAATCCTCTTGTTTACATTGAAAGGAAGCGGCGTTACGCAGCGCTGACTGGTCTCGGTTGACGCTGCCCCGACGGCGACGTTCGACTGATCGCCCCATGTTGTTCGCGCGCTTTTGCTATTCGTTTCTGAACCTGAATAACTCATGATCTCCGACCGGACGAAACTAGCCTTGATCATCGGCCTGGCGACCACGCTGGCCTATGGCGTCGCCCTGTCGATGGACTGGCAGCGGCCCTACTGGGCCGGTCTGGCAATCGCCGTTGTCGGGTTGAGCACCTTTGGCGAGTCGCTCTTCAAGGGCATTCAGCGCCTTGCAGGCACCGTGGTCGGAATCGCCGTCGCCCTCACCACCATCTCCCTCTTTGCCCAGCACCGCTGGCTGTTCGCAACAGCCATCAGCCTCTGGATCGGTTTCTGCGTCTGGCGGATGCTGAGCGATTCCACGCGCTACTATTTCTGGTTCTGTTCCGCATTCATTGCTCCGCTTCTCGCCATGATGTCGGACTTCGACTCCGCAACCAGCTTCTATGTCATCGAAGAGAGAAGCAAGGAAACCGCCCTCGGCATCCTGTGCTTCACCGCTGCCGGGCTGCTGCTTGCCGCCCGAACCGCCTACGACCGCCAGAAAGACGAGATCAGCCAGTTGATGGATCTCCTTCATGAGCGGAACGAGGATATTCGTCACCTCATCCTCGGCCGCGGCCGCCGCCCTGGCGCCAACGAGCGCAGCGAGAAGCTGGCCCAGGGCTTCATGAGATTACCAACCCTCCATGCGGCGACCCAGCTGGAGAGCTTCGAGGGCCGCGAGAGATCCCATTCCTGGCTCATGCTGCAGGACGTCCTGAAGAAGATCGCCATGGAACTCGATCATCTCGGCATTTCGCTGGAGGCCGCGCAGCGCCTGCCGGATGGCAACCTTCCCGGACAGGACCGGATCCTGCACGATCTGGATGAATTCTCCGCCCGTCTGAAAAGCCTCGCGGCCATTCCCACTGAGGGAGCCGCAGCCTACGACCCCAAGGAGATCTCCCCGCCCCACACCGTACCCGAGGACTTTCCCGGACCCACCTTCGAGGCCGGCGAACTGCTGTTGCGAGCGGACATCATCGCCGAACTCGACGCCAGAACCCACGAATGCCTGGCACTTGCCGCCGACATATCCGATCAACGCTTCCTCACGCGGAAAGGCGAACTCCCGAAAAGGTGGCAGACCATCCTGCCCGATCCCGAGAGCATCTATCTCAGCCTGATGATGATGATGATCTACTGGACCGGCTTCCTGATCTACATCTATGTCCCCGACATCCCCGACGGCCCCATGCTCACCATCCTGAGCGTGGCGATGGGCATCAACCTGTGCCGCACGCCATGGAAACCCGCGCTGGCCATGCTGGTGCCACTTTCGTTCGCCTGCGCCAACGGCTGGATCGCGCACGTACTGATCTTGCCGCATCTCCAGGGCTTCTTTCAACTCGGCCTATTGATTTTTGGCGGGACTTTCTTCCTCGCCTGGATTTTCCCTGGCGAAGAGCGAGTGGCGCCACGGCTCCTCTCAATTGTCTATTTCAACATCATTCTCAAAATCTCGAACGACCACCAGGAATTCAGCGCTACATATGGAATGAACCTGTTCATGGTCATCGTCCTGACCCTGTCTTTGATAACGTTCTTTCAGCGCTTCCCCATTTCGTTCCGCCCAGAGCACCAATTGCGCCGCTACCTGTTCCGGTTCGGCCATAGCCTCATCAGGGTGCTGGATGACATGCGGTGGGACAGACCGATCGCGGGCTCGTGGCTTCAGAGGC
>JBKDZY010000106.1:0-7395 GCA_047971765.1 Hyphomicrobiaceae bacterium
AACACCGTGTTCACACCCGATGCCAAGGAGATTACGCGAGCCCAACGGATACTGGCGGCATGGGACGCTGCCAAGGCCGAGGAGCGGGGCACGGCCTACAGCGATGGCGAGTTCATCGCGATCGACATTGCAATCATGGCCGAGCGGTTGCTGGCGAAAGCGCGACAGGCCGGGTCCCTGGGCTGACGACGCCCGCAGCACCTCACCGTTGAAACGACGCCTCGGCACCGGGGCGGCATCAACCGTTCCGATCGTTCGGCTTCGGGGCGGTCGCACTATTCCTCGTCCGGCACGACTGATGCATGGACGAGATAACGCAGCGGGCCATGGAACGTGGCATCGAACGGCCAGCAGGTCGCCAGCACCAGATGCCGGCCCGGCGCTGCGAAATCAATCATTGCCCGGTCCCAGGCGACAACCTCGGTATGCGTGACGCGATACGTATGCGGTGCTCCATCCGGACCGGTCGCAATGATGTCATCCCCGATCTTCACGTTGCGCAGGAAGGCGAAATGGGTGTCGCGATGGGCGGCAAAAACGGTCGTACCGGGCTGCCCCCGCATGGCGGATCCTTCGAGGTGTCCGGGACCGAAGGCGAGCGCCTGGCCACTCGTGCCCGACAAGACGATGGCACTGGCGCCAAGGCGCGGAACCGCGATGCGCGCGACCGGCCAGACATCCGCCCAGCTCCATGGCTTCACGGGCGCGCCGGTGGCCACGCTGGCGGCGAACGCCTGGCGCAACAGAACCTGGGCGACGATGGCCTTGGCATGAATATAGACCGCCTGCCCCATGAGGAGCAGCCCGAGGCTGGCCACGGCGAATGCGGCCACCGCACGAGGCGATGGCCGCACGCCGATGGCGCCAAATCGAGGGTGGACCGGCGTCATCGGCTCCTCCCTCAACCACGGGGGGGCGTGCTGGCTTCACCTTGCAGGCGGGGCCACACCAGCACCATGGCGAGGGAAAGCAGCAGGAGGGCCAGCCCCACGAGAAAGCGCAGCTCGGCATCCGTGGCCGTGCTCGGCAGATTCACAGCCCCTCCACCCTGGCTTATGGCGATCGGGGCCGCGGGTGTTGCGAGGCGGGCTCGACCAGACGTCGGCGTAAAACCACCGTGCGTCTGCGGAGGGGCACCTCCCATATCTGCCCGGTCCTGCGGCGCGATGAGCGGCCCCCCCGCGCCGAACACCTTGTCGAAATCCCAGCCCGCGGGCAGGTTCAAGGGGATGTCGGCTCGCGTGAGCGACTGGCCGGGCTGGCGCGAGATCGCCTCGTCCACGGCCACGAGGCTGGTCAAGCGACTGACCAGGTGATGGTCCAGCGCCAGAGCGAGGATGGCCTTGTCGGCCTCGTCTGGGGTCAACTTGCGCAGCGTGCGCTGCACTTCGGCATCAGCAATCCTGCGGCGTGCCCAGACCTTCGACAAGCCCTGGCCCGTGGCTGCCCGATCAAGCGGAAGCGACACCTTCCACGGCTGCTCGCCAATCATGCCCTCGATGTCGAGCGTGCCGCCCGGATGCGTGAGGCGGGCTGCCAGGACCAGTGGTTCGCCACGATAGAGATCCGGCAAGGGCGAAGGGGTCATATCGGCTCCGCCCTCGCTCACCCTGGCGACAAGACCAGTGATCACCGGCTGCTCGAGCTTGTCGAACAAGGCCCGCATGCGCGTCTCGACCTCTGCAACAGACCCGATATGGGTGAACGTGCCACGGCCGATTTCCGCGGCGCGGGTCATCAGGTAGCTGTTGGGTGCGGACCCGATGCCGACAGTGAAGATGCGCGAGCGGCCACGTCCACTGGCGATCGTGTCGAAAAGCTGCTGCTCGTTGCCGATCGCCCCATCGGTCAGAAAGACGACCTGGCGCAGATGACGGGTATCGCGCGGATCGCCATCGTGCAGGGCCGCCGTGAGTGCAGGCAACATTTCAGTGCCACCCGACGCCTGCAAGGCTTCGACCCAGCCTGATGCGCGCGCGAGGTTTTCCGGCGTCGCCGTCATCACGCCAGGGAACAGGCTCTCCATGGTGTGGTTGAAACGGATGACGTTGAAGCGATCGCCGGGCTTCAAGCGCGTCAGGGCATAGATGAGGCTGGTCTTGGCCTGCTTGATGGAGCTGCCCCCCATGGAACCGGAATTGTCGATGACGAAAATGACCTCACGGGGGAGTTGCCGGTCTGCGGGCTGCTCGATTGTCGGGGGGGGGGTGATGAAGGCCAGCAGATAGTCGGCAGCGCCGACATGCTGCTTGAACAGGCCCACCGCCGGCGCGCGCGAGGCTGCGGGCTGCCAGGTGAGCTCGAAATCCCGGTTGGCCGGCGTCGCTCCGGTATCGAGTTCAACGATGCGGGAGGTGTCGTCGATCTTCTCCACCTTCACCGCATGGTAGCTGCTCTTGACATCGCCCAGCGCGAAGCCGGCCGCCAGGCGGACCTTGATGGTGACGGGATTGGTGGGGGCATGTTCACGCGGATCCAGATAGGGCGGCTCGATGCGCTGGCGGTCTGGAACGGGATCCTGCACGTTCCGACCCCAGCCATCGACGCCGAGATCGACCATCTGGACGATTGGTTTCGGGTTGTAGCGCGGCGCGACGACCAAGGGGATGCGGAGCGCAAAGGTATCGTCCCTATGGTGCACGGCCTGCTGGTACTCGATCTGCACCACCACGGTTTCACCTGGGCCGATGTTGGCGACGGAGTTGGTGAAGAGGTTGGGCCGTTCCTGCTCGACCAGAGCCGCCTTCCGGCCCGCAGCCTTGGCGCGCTCATAGATCACCTTGGCCTTTTTCCGCTCCTTGATGGAGCCGACGACAACGCGCCTGCCGATCACCATTTTCAGGGTGTCGACAGCGGCATTCTCGGGCAACGGGTAGACGTAGACGGCCTCGACATGGGTCTTGCCGGAGTTCTCGAACATCTGGGTCACGCGCGTGCGTGCGGTGGGGCCCGATACGCTGACATCGTAGTCCGCTCCGATGCGCGGGGCTTCGATGTAGCCGCCATCCGGCGTGCGCAGCAGCAGGGATCCGGACTTCATCTCGCCGGGCGTCACGCGCTTGAGGCGGGCCGTGGCCTCAGGCGCCCCGGACCGATCCGGGTTGGTGACCGGAGCCGACTGCTGCGGGGCAGGAGTCGGCCGGGCGGAACCGAGCGCCCCTTCGGCCCTGGCCGCCAGGTTCGGCGTCCCGGCCATCCCCAAAACCATCGCCGCAAGCAGTGCCGATGGTTTCAGGGAGCCGGATGTATCAGCCGCAAATAATGTGCGTGGCCACCTTTTCACCCCGGAGGGGCGGTCCTCAGACCTGGCCTTCAAATGAAAATTCATACTTGGCTCCCATTGGACGTGGTCGCGCTCCCCGACAGCGCCGCAATTGTTTTCTCTTTTGGAGCCAGTTATTTCGACGGTAATGATCAGGGATGATGGGCACCCAAAGGCCTCCTTGCGCCTTGCCCTGCACGGTCACTTGCCATTATGTGAGGATTTTTACGGGTCCCCGAGACTGGTGACTCCCGAGGACGAGGTCGATGCCCATCAAAAATGACTGGAAACTCAGTGAGGAGGCGTGCCGCGCTGCCACGATGACAGTGGTCGAGGAGATCGCCCGGCGGCGCATTTCCCGGCGGCATCTGGCGGATATGGCACGGATCAGCCTCTCGACACTGGAGAAGGTGCTGTCCGGGCGCCGGCCGTTGACATTGTCGACCCTGGTCAAGCTCGAGGATGCGCTCGGGTTGTCCCTGCGAGGCGGGGCAAGCGGCGATGCAGCGACAGCCGCTGTTGCCGCGAATGGGCAGGCCCATGCACCTGGATCCACATCCGGTGTCGCGCCCGACGAGCTCGGCAGTTATTCGCGCCCTGCCGTCAAGTGGATCGAAGGGCGCTACCTGACTTTGCGCCCTTCGTTCGGGGCCGCACACGCAATCTATGCCTACGTGACCGAAATCTCGTGGGAAGAGGCCAGGTCGCACCTCGTGTTTCGCGAGGCGGAGCGGACCGACAAGGAATTTTCGCAGTTCGGCCAGGTGGCCGTCCCCAACCAATCGGGCCACGTGTATCTCGTGACCAACCGGCACGGGCAACATCGCATGGTGGTGGTGTCGCGGCCCACGATTTCCGGCGAAATGCATGGCGTGCTGACGACGCTCAAGGTGGGGCGCGGATCAGCCCTGACCCCGGTTGCAGCACCCATTGCGCTGGTGCCGATGCGCGAGGGTGCGCCCCAGAAGTTCGGGCAGGTGGCGGCCGGCGAAAGCGCCTTTGCCACCTATGACGCGATCCTGAAGCGGACGACGCTGGAAGGATTTGCCGAACTGATCCCGGTCGGCGGGTAGGCGGCGCGCGGACAGCGTCTGCGGTCAGCGGCGCGCGGCCCGGGTCGGGCCCCGGCGTCCCAATACAGTGTCGAACGCCTGTGCGAAGGAAATCGAGCCCTGCTGCTTCAGGTTCTCCTGCATGCGCTGATCCAGGGCGTGAAGGAGAGCCGCCGACGACTTGTCGCGCACGATGGTATTCCGGTAGTAGGCGCGTCGCGAAAAGAAGTTCGCGGTTGGCATCCTGAGGCCGGTCCTGTCCATCATTTCCAGCCCGGTACGTGGACCGGCCAGGTTCATCAACTCGATCTCGGCGCCGCTCAAATGGGGACGGCCAGCCTTTTCCGCCACCTCGCGCACGCCCTTCAGCTTCATGGTCTGCAGCCAGGGCCCGATGTCGGCATCAATGTTCAAGGCGTGAATGCCGAGCCCCTTGGGCTGGCGTGACAGGGCAACGTGGGAGCTCCAGGCATTGCGGACGGAGCGGGCGACGCGCAACATGCGGGACACCGCAACCCGCTTGCGCTTCAGCTCTTCCCGGCGGGACCCGGAATACCCGCGGCTGCGGCTCAGTTCATCGAGACGCGCCAAAAACAGGGGGCCGTGCTTGACGAGTTCGTTGATCGAATTCGCCGCGAGCAACTGCGCATATCCGAGAGCCGTCGAAATCGGGCGGCCCTTCTTCGTGATGGGATCAATCCCCGCCTGCATGTCATAGGTTCCGCGCCCTCCTGTCTCAAGCGCGTAGACCATCACGACCTGCGTCTTCGAGAGGCCGAGCCGCACGGCTTCACGTGCGTAGGCATGCTTGAACTCGTCCTCGCTGCCCATGCGAGGCACGAAGCCGTAATAGCGGCGGGCGTTGGCGAGAAAATCGGACACATCCGGAAGGCTTGAGGACGACGAAGACGGCTTCGACGGTGTCAGGCGGGCAATAATCCTGGCTACATCGGACGGCATCGAAGGACCGCGATAGACCGGCGGCTGGACCTGGACAAAATCACTTCCGCTGTAAGACCTTTTCGCGGCGCGCAGATGCCGACGATGATTGCGCCGTTCCTCCACGACCTCCCAGTAGGCATCAAGATCGCGATCGAATACGGCACGAGCACCGAGGTAACGCCTGTAGGCACGCTCCTGGTGGGCGGAAAGGTGCGCCGCGATTTTTGGATCAATTCGCTGTGCAGAGGCGGGCAGGATCTGCAGGGCCACCAACACCAGCGCCGGGGCGATAAGCTTTCCGGCTTGCCACGGTCGTCTCATCTTGCAGTTTCCCCGGTGTCCGCCTTGTCCCTCGAATCCCTCTTCGAGGGCTGTTGGGGCACAGAACTATGAGCAAAACAAGGCTCGGAGAAAAAAGAGCCGAGACGTGACACCGGAAAACATCAATTCGCGCATAAGAAATTCATCGCCGTCCAACCCGGCAGACCGCGCACGCCCTCCCTGCTGTTCGGTGGCACACACCATTGCAAACAGATACTGAACGTTAATTGTTTTCCCTTGTTGGCCCTGGATGATTGAGAATTGCCGCGGCGGCGGGCAGGTCCCGGGATGCCGGCGCGGCGGTCGCTTCGCCGTGACGTTGTTTTTCCGGCGCGGATCGGGCAATCACCTCAATCATCGAACGAAATTGCTCTTGCCCGGACCTCACATTAAAGTTCGCTGCGCCGTACCCCCTCGACGGCTGGCCTACCCAAAAAGCACTGCCGTTTCACGGAGTATGATCATGGCCCAACTGCCCGCCCTGCAATATCTCGACAAGGCCCTCTCGACCGTTCGCGACATGGGCATTTCCACGACAAGCGACAGCACCGATCCGATCATCGCGCTGCTCGACCAGATCGCCGGTCTCGACAAGGACAAGGTCACGATCATCGCACGGACACTGGCGGAAGCCTCGACGTTCAACGAGATCGTCCGCAACGAGATCTCGGCCATGAAGGTCGGCGAGCGCTACACCGACATCGTCGAGAGCTTCAACTCCATCAGGGACGATGCGAAGTCGCTGGTCGATCAACTCGAGGACGGGCGCATCTCGACCTACGAACGGGTCACCAATGTCTGGATGAAGGTTTCGCGCGGGGACGTTTCGCAGCGCTTCGACACGATCCAGAAAACCTATCTTGCGGTCGCTGCCGATACCGCCGACCAGATCCACCGCGAGCAGCGCATCCTCACCGCCTACAAGGACTACCGCGGCGCCTACAAGCAGGCGCAGATCCTGGCGCTCGACGTGCTGAAGATCGCGGAAGAGAAACTCGCGGCCGCCAAGCAGGCGTTGACCGGGGCGGCCGAGGCCGTTGCCAAGTTCTCGGGAACCGAGGCCTCGGAGCGGGCCAAGCTGGAGCTGAAGCGCGATGAACTCCTGCGTGCGCTGCAGGACGAGGACAAGCGCTACCAGATCGCCAAGGACCTCGCGGACAACCTCACGGTTGGCTACAATACGACCGAAGTCATCATGACCCGGCTGTTGCAGACGACGAACGCCAAGGAACGGGTCTACCAGCAGGCGATCACCTTCTTCTCGACCAACGAGGCCGTTCTGACCGCGCTCAGGGCGTCGTTCACGGGGCTTTTCGGCCTCCACGAGTCGACGGAAACCCTGGAGGCGATGAAGAAGGGCGTATCAGACAGCCTGGAGACAATCGGCGGGATCGGCAACAAGGTGCAGGAAGCGGCGGTGAAGGCCGGCTACGGCCCGACGGTGAGGGCCGATGCGGTGAAGAAGCTGGTCGATTCCGTCGTCAGCTACCAGGAGCGGTCGCGGCAGATCATCAAGGAAATGCGGCAGATGGCGAGCCGCAACTCGGAAGAAATCAACGAGGCGGTCGAGGACGGCAAACGACGCCTGGCGAAGCTCTCCGTCGACGCGGCGAGCCTCGACTGACCGGGTCGCGATGAAGGACGACCCGGCCGGCCACTTGCGGAGCATGCGATACATGGCTGACAGCGCGGCAAAACCAGACCGGCCGCTCGACGACGTGATGATCGCGATGGACGTCGTCGACACGCTGCGGCAGGACAAGCGCATCGTCGAACGGGAACTCGACGACGACGCACGGCGCACGGCGCTGATCGAAC
>JBKDZY010000107.1:0-6513 GCA_047971765.1 Hyphomicrobiaceae bacterium
CCGCCGCAGCGCCGTGTTCATGTCGCCTTCGGTAATCAGGCCACGGCTGATTTGCCGAACCATGTTGCGCTTGATGACGGCGAGTGCGTTGTCGACGGCCTCTTTCTTCAGGTCGTTGAGCAGCACGTCGTATCCGGCAAGCGCAACAACGTGGGCAATACCGTTGCCCATTTGGCCGGAGCCAACGATGCCAACCAGGCGGATTGTGGGCGGCGGTTCCGCCGCAGGCGTAGCCTTTGAGATGACTTTAGCGTCCATGGTTTTTTCCTGCCGCCCCTTGTTCCAACGTGTTGACGTGGCCCTCGGTCGAGGCCGGCCTATTTGCCGGCCTTGGCCAGCTCTTCACCAAGCTCGGGCAGAGCGGTGAAAAGGTCGGCAACGAGACCAAAGTCGGCCACCTGGAAAATCGGGGCCTCTTCGTCCTTGTTGATCGCGACGAAGATCTTGGAGTCCTTCATGCCCGCGAGGTGCTGGATGGCACCCGAGATGCCAACGGCAATGTAGAGCTCCGGAGCAACGACCTTGCCGGGCTGGCCGACCTGGTAGTCGTTCGGCACGAAGCCGGCATCGACCGCGGCGCGCGAGGCGCCCATGGCCGCACCGAGCTTGTCCGCGAGCGGCTCGATCAGCTTGCTGTAGTTCTCGCCCGACTGCAGGCCGCGGCCACCCGAAACCACGATCTTCGCGGAGGTGAGCTCCGGCCGGTCGGACTTCGAAAGCTCGGCCTTCTCGAACGTGGAGAGTCCGGCGGATGCCGGCGCTTCGACCTTCTCGATGGCTGCCGAACCCGACTGCTCGACCGCGGCGAACGATGCCGTCCGCACGGTGATGATCTTCTTCGGGTCGCCGCTTTCCACCGTCTGGATGGCATTGCCGGCGTAGATCGGGCGCTCGAACGTATTGGCCGAGATCACCTTCGTGATGTCCGAGATCTGCATCACGTCGAGCATGGCTGCGACGCGGGGCCGAACGTTCTTGCCGGACGCCGTGGAGGCCGCCAGCAGGGCATCGTAGTTGGCCATCATCGGCACGATCAGGGCCGCCAGCTCTTCCGCCAGGCCGTTGGCGTACTGCGGCGCATCCGCCACCAGCACCTTGGCCGCACCGTCGAGCTTGCTGGCGGCTTCGGCAACAGCTCCGCAGTCCGAACCCGCCACCAGCACATGCACGTCGCCACCCAGCGCCTTTGCCGCGCTCATGGCCTTCAGCGTGGCAGAACCAAGCTGCTTGTTGTTGTGATCCGCGAGAAGTAGCACGCTCATTTAGATGACTCCCGCGTCCTTGAGCTTCGCCACGAGCTCGGCTGGCGAGCCCACTTTGATACCTGCCTTGCGTCCGGGCGGTTCCGTCGTCTTGAGAACCTTGAGCCTCGGCGCGATGTCGACTCCGAGGTCGCCTGGCTTCTTGGTGTCGAGCGGCTTCTTCTTCGCCTTCATGATGTTCGGCAGCGACGCATAGCGCGGCTCGTTCAGGCGAAGGTCCGTCGTGATGATCGCTGGCATCTTCAGCTTGATGGTCTCGAGACCGCCATCGACCTCACGGGTGACGTGAATGGCGTCGCCTTCGATTTCCAGCTTCGAGGCGAACGTGCCCTGCGCCCAACCGGTAAGCGCGGCCAGCATCTGGCCGGTCTGGTTGCAATCATCATCGATGGCCTGCTTGCCAAGAATGACGAGGCCGGGGGCTTCGGCATCGACGATCGCCTTCAACAGCTTGGCAACAGCCCGCGGCTCGACGACATCATCACCGGTGTCCACCAGGATACCACGGTCGGCACCCATCGCCAACGCGGTGCGGATGGTTTCCTGTGCCTTGGCCGGTCCAATCGAGACGGCAACGATTTCGGTTGCCGCGCCCTTTTCTTTCAGTCGGATGGCTTCCTCGACGGCAATTTCGTCGAAGGGGTTCATCGACATCTTGACGTTTGCCAGCTCGACGCCGGAACCGTCGCTCTTGACGCGGATCTTGACGTTGTAATCCACCACCCGTTTGACCGGGACAAGTACCTTCATCGTCTCCTCGCTCTCCAGATCTGCGTCATTAAGGGACGCGCAGTTCCTCTCGTCAGTCCTAGGCTGTTGCAGCAAACCGCCAGAAGATGGCATTGATTGACTGGGTCGCCGGGCGAAGTCTCGACTTGCCCACGAGCCTCACGCAAAATGCGCCTACCAACGTATCGCCGCAAATCGTGCGACATCAAGGTGTCACCCGCGTCGTCGTTTCGACTACCGACAAGTTATAGCCACATTTTGTGCAGTGCGACACCGTGATAGCAAGGCGAGGCAATTTGCCCTTGTCTTGACCTCACTATTGTCATGTTGCAGTTGCGAAGCAAAGCTATTGCTGAGACAGCCGCCAGTCAATCGCCGCGATCATGCACATTTGCAAGCGTGGCGTGCAGTGTTCGCAGTCTTGCGTCCAGCAAGTGACGCATGTCATTGGAAAAGCGGAGAATATTGGTTGAATGGCGGTCCGCTCGCCCGGTTCGCGTTCACCATGACCGGTTGTTTTACCTGTGAATATGAGCAGGTCAGGCGGTGAGTGTCGCGCTGGGCTTGTCGAAAAGGGGAACCCCCGGACGGCGTAGGAAAATAATCAGTAGGGCGCCACAGGCGATACCGCCAATGTGCGCCCACCACGCCACAGGCCCGGTGTCCGGCAACAGCAGCATCGCGAACTGGGTGGCGATCCAGGCGCCGAGGGCGAGCAGCGCGCTGATCCGGAGCGGAATGAACCGGAAAGCCAGCACCCACACCCGCACGCGCGGATGCAACATCAGGTAGGCCGCAATCACGCCCGCTACCGCCGCGCTGGCACCCACCAGAGGCACGCCGCCCATGGCCGAACGTGTCATGTTGTCGTCAATGAAGGCGCCGGCGCCGCCATATTCGGCTGCGTAGGCGTGCACCAGCCCCCCCACCACGCCGCATATGAAATAGAAGAACAGGAACCGCACATGTCCCATGGCATCCTCGACGTTGTCGCCGAAAACCCACAGGAATAGCATGTTTCCGATGAGGTGGGCCGGGTCGCCGTGCAGGAACATATAGGTGATCAGCGTAAGGCCTTCGGGAATGGCCACCTGGTCGACCGGCCCCAGGGTGACGCTGCCCAACGGGCCGGCAGCAAAAAGCTCGCTCGGGATCACGGCGAGGCTCGCCACCACCGATCGGCCGACCGGTGAGAACTCCATCAGGAAGGCGACGCAGTTGACCACGATCAAGCCGATGGTCACGTAGGCTCGCGAAATATGCCGCAGCGGGTTTTCGTCATGCAGGGGGACGAACACGAATGGGCTACCTGTTCTGGCCGGGGATCCACAGGACGTCGGCCTTGCCTCGCCGGTTGGCATAGCGCGACGCCACAAAAAGGTAGTCGGACAATCTGTTGATGTAATGGAGTGCTGCGTCGCTGACCGGCTCTTCCGGATCGCTCTTGAGTTCGGACATGTGCCGCTCGGCGCGACGGCAGAGGGTGCGGGCCATATGCAACGCCGCCGATGCGGCGGTCCCGCCCGGCAGCACGAAGGACCGGAGCGGTTCCAGCTCGCTGTTCATCGCGTCGATTTCCGCTTCGAGCCATTGCACCTGCGCGGGCGTTACGCGGAGCGCGACATAATCGGGCCCCGCCCATGCCGGTGGTGAACCCCGGTCCGGGATGCTGAGATCGGCCCCCAGGTCGAACAGGTCGTTCTGGACCCGCCCGAGCCCTGACAGCAGCCGGGGTTCGCTCCCCACATGCAGACGCGCCATGCCGATCGCCGCGTTGGTCTCGTCGACGGTGCCGTAGGCCCAGATCCGGGCATCATGCTTCTTGACGCGCTCGCCTGTACCGAGGGCCGTCGTGCCATCGTCGCCGGTCCGCGTGTAGATCTTGTTCAGTACAACCATTAGCGCCTTCCTGGCCGTCTCCTGGGGGTGCCCTGGTCGCCTCAGTGCCGGGCCACCATGACCGCAATCATGGCAATCACGATCGCCACGAACTGCAGGCCGATGCGCCACCGCATCAGCTTCTGGCTGAGATTGGGGCTGTGATTGTTGCTCGACATGTTCCAGACGCCGGCGATCAGGACGCCAACGACGATCAGACCGACAATCACGGCCAGATGAACAAGAGGCCCGTACATGCGGTTGCTCCCATGATGCTGGACATTCGAGATGTCTTAAAGAGAAGCGCCGGTTGTCCGGGCAGCTACCATTTGCGGGCGGAGACGTGAGTGGGCCCCGGATCGCAGTCGCCCCACCATAGTCGCCTCACGCGGCCGCCGCAAACACTCCAGTTGGTCGCGGTCGTGAGCAGCCGGATGCCGATGCGTCTACAGATCACCACATTGCAGCGGGGGTACCTTCCGTCACCGCCTCCCGGGCCCGGCAGGACGTGGGGCAGCGCGCTGTCCCCTTCAAGCCACAATCAGGGCGTTGTGTGCCGCCGCACAATGGGGCTGGAAAAGCAACTTTCCATCGGCGGTCGGGCGCCAAATGCCATAATGTTGGCGAGGTCTGATTCGATTTCCCTTCGGGCTGGCGCAGCATGGTGAAGGCAAGGGCAGGGTCTTGGGTATTCGAGGGCGATCGCAAAGAGGCGGCGGACGGGGCGGGCGGCTATGCCGGCACGCCCGCGTCGGCGGGACCCTGGTCGCAACCGCTTTGATGCTGTCCCCCCAGGTGGCGCTGGCCCAGTCGAAGTCCGGCCTCAGCAGGGGCGAAGCGCGCGAGGCGCTCGAGAAGACCCAGCAGCAACTGCGCGAGAACCGCGAGAAGGAACAGGGCATCGCCAGCGACGTTGGCCAGATGACCGCGGACCGCGAGCGCCTGAACCAGAGCCTGGTGGAAATGGCCCGGTCGATCCAGGCGAGCGAAGGCCGCCTGACCGTGATCGAAGGTCATCTTGAAACGCTCGAAGCTCGGGAAAAGAAGCTCCGCGCATCTCTCAGCCATCAGCATGGCTCGCTTGTGCATCTGCTGGCAGCCCTGCAGCGGATGGGGCGCAATCCGCCACCGGTATTGATTACCGGCCGCAAGGATGCGCTGACCATGGTCCGCAGCGCCCTCATCCTGGCGTCGGCCTTTCCGCAATTGAGATCAAAGGCGCTCAAGCTTGCCGGAGAGCTGAAGGAACTCGAGCGCATCATCACCGAGACGCGCGTGGAAGGCGAGAAGCTCAAGACCGAGACCCAGCGGCTCGGAAGGAAGCGCCTGGAACTGTCCGCACTGCTTGAGGAAAAGAAGCAGTCCATTGCGGAGAAGGAAGCAGCCTTGGCGCGGGTCCGCCGGGAAACGTCCGAGATGGCCCGCAGCGTCACCAGCCTCAACGAGTTGATCAGCAAGCTGGACAAGACCTTCGTTGCGAATATCGCCCCCGCCACGCCACCACCGGCCCTGCGACCCACCTCGCCGCCTGCCGCACCTGCGCTCCAGCCGGGAAACAATGATGTTGTCGCCCTGAATGTGCCGCTGCCTCCCAAGCCCGAGCGTCCACGGCCAGCCACGCCGCTTGCCCCGCAGGAGGTGGTTCTGGCACCGCAGCACGACGCCATCCGGCGGGTGGATGCAGGCCGGATCGAGCCGGCCCGCCCGTTCCAGAAGACCAAGGGGCACCTGCCCCTCCCGGCCCAGGGCAAGATCATCCTGAGATACGGTGACAAGGCCCAGTCCAGCCACTCCAATGGCATAGTTATCCAGACCCGCGCCGGGGCCCAGGTCACGTCCCCGTCCGACGGATGGATCGTTTTTGCCGGCGTTTTCCGGAGCTATGGACAAATATTGATTATCAATGCCGGGGGCGGGTACCATATACTTCTGGCCAACCTGTCCCAGATTGACGTGCAACTCGGACAATTTGTCCTGTCCGGCGAGCCCGTAGGAAAAATGGCCAACTCCGGCAGTACGGTCAAAGGGCAGAAGGCAACACCGGTATTGTACGTCGAGTTTCGCAAGGAAAATCGCCCGATCGACCCGACCCCGTGGTGGGTGGCGAGCAACACGCAGTGACGAAGGCAACCGCTCAGAAGGTGCAACATTGATGCGCAAATCCGAATATGCATTCTGGACGTTCGTGGCATTGGCCGTCATGGCAGGCGTCACGACCGCCTTCAACGTGTCGCGAACCTATTCGGCGACGACACCCAATGCGGAGATCTACCGGCAGCTCGATCTGTTCGGAGACGTGTTGGAACGCGTTCGCAGCGACTATGTCGACAAGCCCGATGACGCGGAGCTGATCGAGTCGGCGATCAACGGCATGTTGACGTCGCTCGATCCGCATTCCTCATACCTCAATTCCAAGAACTACCGCGACATGCAGGTGCAGACTCGCGGCGAGTTCGGTGGTCTCGGGATCGAGGTCACGATGGAAAACCAGATCGTCAAGGTCGTCTCTCCCATCGATGATACGCCAGCCGCCAAGGCCGGCTTGCAGGCCAACGATCTCATCACCCATCTGGATGGCGAGCAGATCGTCGGCCTCACTCTCGAGCAGGCTGTGGAAAAGATGCGCGGGCCGGTCAATACGCCG
>JBKDZY010000108.1:0-3820 GCA_047971765.1 Hyphomicrobiaceae bacterium
ATAAATTCAATACTGTCACTCACGCCTTGACAGTGCCAGACACGGGGCCTAGTCCCTCGCCCGGCACCACGACGTTCTCGAAGCGATTGGTATGAGCACCGGCGCGGCGCGGCCCTTTGCCTGGCGTCGCCCGGACGCGAAAAGGGGAGGCAAAGCATGGACGTGTTGGTCGAAGCCGACCGCCTGCGCAAGACATTCGGGCCGATTACAGCTGTCGATGATATTTCGCTGAAGGTGGCAAAAGGGGAGGTCCTCGGCTTCCTCGGCCCCAACGGCGCGGGAAAATCGACAACCATGAAGATGCTGGCGGGCTTTCTCGAGCCGAATAGTGGCTCAGCCCGCATCTGTGGCATTCCGGTTGCCGAAAGACCCAAGGAAGCCAAGGCACGCATCGGCTACCTGCCCGAAGGTGCGCCGGCCTACGGCGACATGACGGCCGGCGCTTTCCTCCGCTTCATTGCCGAGATCCGCGGTTTCAAGGGCGGCGAGCAGCGCGACCGGATTGCGGCCGCCATCGCCCGGACCGGCCTCGACGATGTCGTTTCCCAACCGATCGAGACACTATCAAAGGGCTTCAAGCGCCGTGTCGGCCTGGCGCAGGCGATACTGCACGAGCCCGAAGTGCTGATCATGGATGAACCCACCGACGGCCTCGATCCCAACCAGAAGCATCATGTCCGCTCCCTCATCCAGGACATGGCGAAGGACAAGGCCATTATCGTCTCCACCCACATCCTGGAGGAGGTGGAGGCCGTGTGCACCCGCGCCATCGTCATCGACCGCGGCCGCGTGGTCGCCGACGGCACGGCGGAAGATCTGCAGCGCCGCATGCCCTACCACAACGCCATCAACCTCACGATCGAGACCACCAGTGCCGAGGCCGCCTTCGCCGCACTGTCGGCCCTGCCGATGGTGTTGAAGGTCGAGCGCAATGCTCTCGCGAACGGCCACACGACACTGCGGGCCTTCGCCAAGGACAACGCACAGATCGCGACCGACGTCGCCAATGCCCTCGGCCAGCGGTCGCTTTCCGTATCCGAGATGCACGTCGAGCGCGGCCGCCTCGACGAGGTCTTCCGCGAGATCACCACACACGAGGCGGCACGACCCAATGCGTAACATCTGGATCATTACCAAGCGCGAGCTCTCCGCCTATTTCGGGACCCAGCTCGCCTACGTGTTTGCCGTCATCTTCGTCGCGCTGACCGGCGCTTTTGCCTTCTTCGTCGGCAATTTCTTCGAGCGCGGACAGGCCGACCTGATCTCCTTCTTCCAGTATCACCCATGGCTCTACCTGCTGCTGGTGCCGGCCGTCGCCATGCGCCTGTGGGCGGAGGAACGCAAATCCGGCACCATCGAACTGTTGATGACGCTGCCCGTCACCACCTCGGAGGTGATTGTGGGCAAGTTCCTGGCGGCCTGGATCTTCATCGGGTTTGCACTGGTCCTGACCTTCCCGATGTGGATCACGGTCAACTACCTGGGCTCGCCGGATAACGGCGTCATCGCCGTCAGCTATCTCGGCAGCTTCCTCATGGCGGGCGCATTCCTCGCCATCGGCTCCTGCATCTCGGCCTTGACGAAGAACCAGGTCATCGCCTTCATCGTCTCTTCGACCTTGTGCTTCCTGCTCGTGATGAGCGGCACTGATCTTGTGCTGAACTTCTTCCGCGGATGGGCTCCCCAGGTCGTCGTCGATGCCATCGCGAGCCTGAGCTTCCTCACGCACTTCGACCAGGTGCTCCGTGGTGTCCTGCCACTCGGAACCATCTTCTTCTACTTCTCGCTCATTGCCTTCTTCCTGTTCGCCAACGCCATCGTTGTCGACCAGCGCAAGGCCGCCTGAGGAGATTGACGTTACATGTCCGATCAATCGAACAATCAACCGGCGCCGCCGCGCCAGACGAGCCCGATCACGGCCAAGGCCACAGGCTGGGGACAACGCCTCGCAGCGTGGCTTCTGCTCGCACCCGGTGAAGCCATCGCCTGGGCCCGCAACCTGTCCCGGTCCACCCTGGCCTGGGGTGGCCTCGGCTTTGCGCTGGTCATCCTGCTGTCGCTCAATCTGATCGCGTCGCAGGTTTTCCGGAACGTCAAGGCCGACATGACGGAGGATCAGCTCTACACGATCTCCACCAGCACCCAGAAGATGCTGGCCGGCATCAAGGAGCCGATCACCGTCCGCGTCTATTATTCGCGCAAGCTGGGCGAGGTGTCTGCCGTCTTCAGCCGCATGTTCCAGCGTGTGAAAGGCCTGCTCGACCAGTATCAGGATCTCTCCGACGGCAAGGTCAAGGTCACCTACCTCGACCCCGAACCGTTCTCGGATGCAGAGGACCGGGCATCCGCCGCAGGCTTGACCGGACAGCGCATCAGCCAGGATGGCGAGACCGCCTACTTTGGCCTGGTTGCCTCCAACACCACCGACAACCAGAAAGTCATCGCATTCTTCACACCTGATCGCGAACGCTTCCTGGAATACGACCTGACCAAGCTGATCAGCGGGCTGGCCCATCCCAAGAAGAAGATCGTCGGCCTTCTCTCCGGCGTCGATATCGACGGCCAGGGCAACCCGATGAACCCGCGCCAGCCGCCACAACCGGCCTGGACGATCATGTCCCAGATCCGGGACTTCTTCGAGGTCCGCCACATCAGTCCGACGGTCAAGAAGATCCCGCAGGATATCGATGTGCTCATGGTGGTGCAGCCGACACTGCTCACGCCGGATACGGCCTATGCCATCGACCAGTACGCCTTGAGCGGCGGCCGGGTGCTGGCTCTCGTTGACCCGGTCGTGGAGTCGGTCCCCGCTCGTCCCGGCAGCATGGCAGGCCTGCCCGTCAGCGCGGTGTTCAAGAAGGTCATGAAGTCCTGGGGCCTGTCGCTCGATACCGACTACATTGTGGGTGATCCATCCATTGCACGGCGCGTGCAGTTCGGAGGGCACGGCGGCCAGCCGATCGTCACCGATTATCTGGCCTGGCTGCAGCTCGAGCAGGGCCAGCTCAACGAGAAGGATCCGCTCGCCGCCAGCATCAAGCGCCTCAACATGGCGACAGTCGGCTCGCTGAGCAAGGTCGAAGGTGCCACCACCATCATCCAGCCCTTGATCGACACCAGCCCCAAGGCCGGTCTCTTCAAGGCGGACATGGTTCGCTACGAGCCCAACCCGCTCGCCATCTTGAAGGCCTTCAAGTCGGGCGGCAAACCCCTCATGCTCGCGGCCCGCATCGGCGGCGAAGCCAAGACGGCCTTTCCCGATGGTCCTCCGAAGGACGAGAAGGCCAAGCCCGCCGACGACAAGAAGGGCGCGGACAACAAGGAAGCCAAGGACAAGCCGGCGACAGCAGACAAGGCGGAAGCGGCGGCAAAGCCCGACGGCAAGAATGAGAAATCCGCAAAAGCTGGCGACAAGGCCAAACCCACGGACGCCAACCGCCAGATCAAGGCGGGGCGCGTCAACGTGGTCGTGATCGCCGACGTTGACATGCTGAACGACAACTTCTGGGTCGAGGTCCGCAATTTCCTGGGCCAACAGGTCACCATCCCAGTGGCGGACAACGCAGGCTTTGTCATCAATGCCCTGGAAAATCTCTCCGGAGGCGATGCTCTTGCCGACCTGCGCGGCCGCGGCATCGTTGAACGTCCCTTTACCCGGGTGGTCGACATCAGACGCCATGCCGAACTCCAGTTCCGCCAGAAGGAGGAGGCGCTTAACGCCAAGTTGAAGGATCTCCAGGCCAAGCTCGCCAGGGTCGAGACCAAGGGCGGCAACGGCAATGGCCCGGTCCAGGTCATGCTGAGCGACAGCGACAAGCAG
>JBKDZY010000109.1:0-6212 GCA_047971765.1 Hyphomicrobiaceae bacterium
GGAATTTCACGCGCACCGTTGCACATGATGATCAATCCGTTAACGGAACAGCCGACCTCCTACCCACCAGCGCGTGGCGGCGCCGGCAGCGCGCCCCTGGCCTCTTCGAAGCCGGCACCGATTCTCAAGGCAAGCGGTTCATCGAAGCGGCGAACGACAATCTGCAGGCTCATTGGCAGCCCGGCCTCGGACAAGGCTGTGGGCACCGCCAGGGCCGCAAGATTGAGGTAGTTCACCCACCGCGTATAGAGGGCCATCGGCGCCCGCTGCTCATCGACCTCCGACAGCGCCATCGCCGGGAATGGCACGGTCGGCAACACCACCGCGTCAAGCCGGTCGATGGCCGACAGGAACTGCTGGATCGCCACGGCGCGCGCGCGAAGCATTTCGAGATACTGGGCAGCCCCCACATTGCGGCCCGACAGCATGCGGTCGCGAATGGGCCGCGCCAGCCCCGATCGCGGATCCTCGGCCAGGTGCCGCCAATTCGCAAAGCACTCGATCGCGATGAACTGCCCGCACAGATTGCCCCAGCCATTGATCGTGCCGGGCAACGTCACCGGCTCGATCCGCGCCCCGAGGCGCTCGAGAACCTGCAACGACCGCTCGAAATCTGTCCTCGATTCCGCACTCAGCAGTAGCAGATCCGATGGATTGATGCGGCCGATCCGCAACCCGGACAAAGGCCGCCCCAGCTCCGCCATTCCATCGGTTGGCGTGACACCCGCCGTCGTCGGATCGTCCGGATCGACACCCTGCATCGCATTGAAGACCCGTGCCGCAGTGGCCACGTCCTGCGCCAGCGGGCCAATCGAATCGAGAAGCTGGGACAGCGGCGCAACCCCGGCCCGGCTCACCCGGCCCACCGAAGTCTTGAGCCCGACACATCCGCAAAGGGCAGCCGGAATACGCACCGATCCCCCGGTGTCGGTCCCAAGAGCCGCCGGCACCAGTCCTGCGCCGACCGCGACGCCCGATCCCGACGACGATCCTCCCGGAATGCGATGAACGTTCACGTCCCAGGGATTCCGGGGTGTCCCGACAGTGACATTGGTCCCGTAGCCGCCGAACGCATACTCAACCGTATGGGTCTTGCCCGGAACGACGGCCCCCGCCGTTCTGAGCCGCGTCACCACATGCGCATCAAGTTCGGCAGGTGCCGAGCCGGCCCGCGTCAGCGACCCACAACCGGAAACGACTCCACCCACATCGATGATGTCCTTGATGGCAATCGGCATGCCATGCAGAGGCCGCTTGTCGTCGCCCGTTTTCGCACGCACATCGGCAAGATGGGCTTCCGCCAGCGCCGTATCACGACAAACGGTAACGAAGGCGTGCAACCGTTCATTCTCGGCTTCAATCCGGTCCAGCGTTCTTGCCACGCGGCCGGTCGTCTCGCCATCCATCGAAGGCATCCGTCATCACCATCTGTCGTCGCGTTCACGGGCAACGGCGCAGCAGGCGCCCGCGCAGTCGCCCGGTCCCCGAAGCGTCACCCGACCCGTGAAGGCATCAAGTTGAACCCATTGTATGTTCCGACACTTCCCCGTGCGAGGTCAAATAAATGGCAGCCCGCAGCGTTCCAATGCAGGGCACCGGCGGAACGCCTGGGCTGCGATGCAGCCGTCATCGCGCCCGGATTGCATCCCACGCGGCATTGATCTGCTTGATGCGCACTTCACGCGCATCGCGGTCGGTCGGATTGATCGCATGGTCCGGATGCCAGTTCTGGCGCAGCGCCATCACCACCTTCTTGATCACGGCATCGTCAGCGGTCGGATTGACTCCGAGAAACGCACACGCAGACAAGTAGTCGCCCGGCGTCAACGGGGCAGGTTCGCTTGCCGCCATCACCCGCTCCTGCTCGATCAGGGCCAGCGCGCGGATCCTCTCCAGATCGACAATCGCCTGCGCATAGGTTCTCACCGCAAATTCGATCCATCCGGCCTGCAGTGCACCGGCGAGCTCCGTGCCGCTCAATGTTGCCTCGACCGCTTTCACCTCCACGATGAGCAGATCCCGCAACCGGCCCTCCGGAATGTGATCCGCCAGGATCTGCCCAACAACCGCCTGCAGCGCCTCGGCAGTCGCCCTGGATTTCTGCAATTCATCGAAATCGAGCACCGCACGTCCATCACCACCCGGCGCAACCAGGTTCGAACCGATCGTCGGCCCCTCTTCACCCGTCCTCTCGGCAGCAGCCATGGCCCCGTCGACCGCCCCCTCCGCCGCCATCTCGCCATCCGGACGCATCTTCACGCTCGGCTTCGGAGGCGGCGGGATATCCGACGGCTCGTCGCTTTCGCTCCCCTTGCCCCCTTCGATGGATGGCACCTCGCGAACGCGCGAAATCAGCCTTTGGCGCGAGGCCTGCGAATAGGCCGAGAGCAGCACCGCAGCCGCGAAGAACAGCAAGGTCAGCCACATCGGATTGGGGGGCCGCAGCGCACGGTACCATGACGTCGCCGCCATCGAGTTCAGCACCGGGACGGCAAGGGAAGGCGGGCCATCCGCCATCCGGTCTCCATCGTCCAAGGTTGTGTTCGCACGTCCGGCCCCGGCAATGGCGTGCAACGGCTGCCCGTGGACAGCATCCGGCTTCTCATCCGTTGGCATGGGACTCGTGGGCGCCCCGGCCTCCGCGCTTTTCCCGACACCATCTCCGATCCGTGCCAAGGGCGATGACCCAATGGACGAACCGGCCGGCGGCTCCCGGGTCAGCGCCACGCACCGGACAGGCAGGGGAACGGCGCGCGCCACCGCGGACGACGCGGCAGATGTGCTGGCCTGATCGGCAACTGCAAACGACAAGGGCGGACCAGGCGATGGCGCAAAGCCCACCGGCAGATGCAGGTCTTGGGATCGCAGGTCCCGGGGCCCGCGCGCATTGGCACCGCCCCGGATGGTCATTCGCCCGTCGCCGAATTCGAACCGCCACGGCTTGCCGCTCCAGGTCGCCGCCACCGCCGCAAGCCAATCGACGGCCTGGCCGCCGCACACGAAACGGAACCGATAGATGGGGAGTGACTGGCAATCCTCCATCGCCTGCCCATGGCGAAGACCGCACGCCGTGATGGTCTGCTGGTCATGAGGTCCCAGGAGACGATAGCTGCGCGGCGTCGACGGCAATAGTGACACCTGATCGCCGTCCACCTGGCAAGCGTAGGGCATGGCCACCGTTCCAAGCGCCAAAGCCGGATCCGACCGCCAGACGGTGGACAAGCCCAGACCGAAAACGATGACAATCGCCCAGACGACACCACGATGGCGAACCGCATGCACACCCCGCCGTCCACCCGCAATCCGGCGGCCGTGCCGTGCGCACATCACGACGTGCGTGTCCTCGAATTGTCGTCTCCCTGCGTGCACGCAGATCTGTCCCAAGCCACTGCCATTGCCCAACCAAAGGTTAAAATACGAGATGGCAGTTTTGGGGCAAGTAAAGGGTAATTCTCTGGCTAACCACTGGCACGGACGTCGCCCGACGCTGCATCCTTGCAGGAGCGCGCCTGACATCAGGTTCCGCGCGAATAATACTCGTTACCAGCAAAATCGTCGGGACCAGCGCCACCACCAGCCACGTCCCCATGTCCCTGGCGATCTCCGCCATTGATGGTGTGAGAGATAGAACCTGTTGACCCAGCCGCGACGCCCATTCCAGGCCACGCGGCACCATCCCCCCTGGCAAGCTCCCAACCGCCTGACCTGGCACGATCCAGGTGGAATACGACCGATTTCGCGATGCCTCACACCCGGTCCGGTCCGTAGCCTCAAGGTGTCGAACGAGGCAACGCGCACGACGCACCAACGTTCCCCAGTCCCGGAAATACGCCGACTCCGATATCTCGCCGGCGCACGCTCAATCCGCTCGACTGCGACTCTCGGTCTGGTGCGGCGCGATGGATACTCATAGACGCCGACATAGCGCGTATCGATCCACCCCTCCCGTCCTCTGCGCGACATCAGGCACCAGCTTGCCTCACAGCGGCCGACCAACTTGATGCCGCAATCTCCTGGCGACAGTCGGGCCACGGATCGCGCGTCGGCGTCAGGGGTTGCACGCATGTGCAGATGATGTCCGGCCGCAACGCCATGAACACACAACGTCTGCATCTGTGCCTGCGCCAACGGCTGCGAAACGGATAGCGCCACAACAAGCCCCGCCACAACGGCGACGATGCGGGCGAGCAGCAGGATCACCACCTCCCCGCCCCGCTTTCGCCCTCGGCAACCCGCACGCGAGCACCGATCGCGCCAACTCCGCCATGAAACGGAATTGGGCATCAGGCCAACGGAAAGGGAAACCGGCATGGGCGGGGGCACAACGCACGTACGCATGGCACAATCTAACCTCAGTGCCCAACCCCAGACCTGTCTATCGGCTGCAACAAATGCCAGACAAGCCCTTGAAGCCGAATGAACTGAATTCGCCGCCTTGCTGTTGCATCAGAACAGCACTCCCTGGTTCACCCGCCAGTCACCCCGCCCAACCTCCACCGAATCGCCTTCGACATCGCACCACTTTCGCACCCTCTCCTAGAGGAGCCTGTACTGGCCGTTCTGAGGAACCGGAGGCTGGAAAAGATCGGTCCTCAGCCGGATCATCTGCGTGTTCATGTCCAATCGCTTGAGAGCAAGCCTGAAGCGCGCCGCGATCTGCTCCGCAAACGGTCCACTCCCCCTCTGGCGATGACCGAACTCTGCAACATAGTCGCGGCCGCCATGCATCGATCGCAGCAGAGAAATAACCCGCGACGCCCTGTCCGGGAAATCCGTTTCCAGCCATTCCCGGAACAGGCTCTTGAGCTCCAGCGGAAGCCTTAGCAGGACATAGCCGGCGTGCCGCGCCCCCGCTTCCCGCGCAGCCCGCAGAATGGCCTCGATCTCGCTGTCATTGAGCCCCGGAACGATCGGCGCCACCAGGACCGTCACCGGAATGCCGGCGTCGGACAGCTTGCGGATCGCGTCCAGCCGCCGCGCTGGCGTGGCCGCCCTCGGCTCCATGCTTCGCGCCAGCCCCGCATCGAGCGTCGTGACTGAAATGGCGACCTTCACAAGCCGCCGCGCCGCCATGGCCGACAGGATGTCGAGGTCCCGGACAATCCCCGCCGACTTGGTGACGATCCCCACCGGATGACCGGCCCGCTCGAGAACCCTCAGCACTTCCCGCGAAATCTTCTTCTCACGCTCTACCGGTTGGTAGGGATCGGTCACGGCTCCGAGCGCCAGGATCTTCGGGACATAGCCGGGCTTCGCCAACGCCGTCTCGAGCAGCTCGGCAGCATTGGTCTTTGCATAGAGCAACGTCTCGAAATCAAGTCCCGGCGAATGCCCCAGATAGGCGTGCGTCGGCCGCGCATAACAATAGATGCAACCATGCTCGCACCCCCGGTAGGGGTTGATCGACTGGTCGAACGCCAAGTCCGGGCTATTGTTGCTCGATATGATGCTCTTGGCGGTTTCGCTGTAGACCGTGGTTCGCCACGGGCCGAGGTCGCGCAGGGAGTCCCAGCCATCGTCGAAATCAGTGCGCGTTTCGGGTTCATACCGGCCAACCACATTGGAGCGCGCACCGCGCCCTCGCCGCAGATCCGCCCGAACGCGTGCACTGACAGCCTCGTCAAAGTCTCTCTCATCGACCACTGTGACCACGTCACCAACTCCATCCAGGATGTCGCATACCGTGCCGGGGGCGAATTCGACCTCGGTAGGCATCATAACCCGGACAAGAGATCAAATAAAGAACAAAACAAAAACTTGATGTTCTCATCTTGCCACGCTGGGATGGCTGTGGCAGTTAACCGTCCACTGTCGCAAAGGCTGGAGGGCGAGAGCCTGCTCCGGTCGATGCAGTGCTAGCTGCCGTAGCTCAGTGGTAGAGCACTCCCTTGGTAGATTTTGCCTCGCCAATCGGAAACGATTGGAGGAAAACCGCCCAAATTCGGGGAAACCGTCCGGCAAGACCGACGGCAATCCCGAGCCAAGCCCCTTCAGGCCGAATGGACTGGTGGGGAAGGTGTAGAGGCCAGACGGGTGGCACCTAACGAGACCTGAGTTTGACCGGATCAAATATCCGGTTGCCTCGACAAGGGTTTCCAGGGTGAAGGGATGGTCCAGCGCACAAACGCAACGCCCAGGCGCTGCGGACACGAAAGTGTCAGTGTGACGAAGGGAGAGGTCGTGAGTTCAATCCTCACTGGCAGCACCATTTT
>JBKDZY010000110.1:0-2385 GCA_047971765.1 Hyphomicrobiaceae bacterium
CCGTTCGACGGTGCGCTTGACGTTGTCGTGCCGGACCTCCAGCAGTTCCGCGATCTCACGCGAAGACATGGTGAGGGGCTGCTGCCCGCCAGAAACGAGAGAGGTGTTCATGCCAACGTCCTTTCCATGGGGGCAATCTCGTAGTGCTTCCCAGCTGCCTGATCCCGCTCGAACCAGACGGTGCGGCGGTAGTCCTCGAACTTCTGGCGCTGGTAATCGACGTGCATCTGGGCCGTCTGCGCGTCAGGCAGATCGAGGCCGAGGGCCTTGCGCATCTGCCATGCCGCGAACGCCTTGGCCGCGATGGTGCTGGAAGACTCCCAGCCCTGCCACGCTTCCAGTTGCTCGATGACGCGGATCATGCGGTCACGGTCGCTTTCCTGCTGGGGCTCCGCCTCGGCCAGTTTGGGCAAGGCGAGTGCCGCGCCAGCAAAGGGCAGCGCCATCAGGAGGTTGCGACGGTTCAGCCCTTCCTGAGGGCAGGATGCAGTGATAGGTTTGGCTACAGCCATTGTGCGATCTCCTCTGATAGATCGTGCTTCGGTTAGGGCCGGGCGGGAGGTGCTACTCTTGCTCGGCCTGTTTATTTCGTATATGCGATACATACGGTATGTCAATAACGTATGTGCGATATATGCGAAACGAGGACCACAGTGGCGAGACCCCAGCAGTTTCCGATCAAGAAGATGATCGGGTTTGACCAAGAGATGATGGACGCGATTGACGGATACCGTCGCGATCAAGAGACGATCCCGAACATCTCTGAAGCGATCAGAGACCTTCTGACTGAAGCCCTTCGAGAGAAAGGCTACCTGCCCAAATGAACCTGCTGCGCCTGAAGCACATTCAGGCAGTTGGCGAAGGTGAACTGGTCAGGGATGCCGATGGCTACCCCGTTGAGTTCCGCGTTCCTTGTCGAACCGTCGGCCCGCCCGTGCTGCCGGATCGTTGCTGCTGCCTTGCCCCGAAGCTCCTGAAGAACGGATCGAAGAAGATCCGCTACCGCGACCGCCGGATCGAGGATGCGCCAACGTGGCTTGAGGTCCAGCGCCAGCGGTTCAAGTGCAAGACCTGCGGCAGCACCGTCTACGAGGAGCTGCCCGAGCTGGACGACAAGCACCGGATCACCCGCCGCCCGCGCGAAGCCATCGCGCTTTCTGCCGTGAAGCGAACCCATTCGGATGCAGCCACCTTCCATGCTGTGGAAGAGACGCTGGTGAACCGCATCTTCAACGAATACGCCGCCGAGAAGCTGTCCTCCTACGAGATCAAGCTGCCCCGCGTCCTTGGCGTCGATGAGAACGTGATACTGGGCAAGGCGCGCTTCGTCTGCGCCGACATCGAGAGCGGCAAGGTTCTCGACCTCCTGCCATCTCGCGACCTGAAGACCCTGCGCCGCTACTTCAATGAACGCATGAGCTTCTGGTATGCGACCGAGGTCTTCGTCCAGGACATGTGGTCGGGCTACCGCACGATCCACGATGAGTTCTTCCCTGACGCTCTGCTGGTAATCGACAAGTTCCATGTCGTCAGGCAGGCCAACATGGCGTTCGACAAGATCAGGAGGGCCTACCAGGCCAGCCTCACCAAGGATGGTCGCATCAGCATGAAGCACCGCCATCGGATGTTCCTGTCCCGGTGGAATAGCCTCGAAGAGGAGCGCCGTGACAAGCTGGTGGAAGTTCTGGCAGAGCATCCGCCCTTGCAGACCGCCTATCTCCTCAAGGAAGGCTTCTTCCAGATCTATGAGGCCGAGAACCGGCAGGAGGCCGAACAGCGATACGAGCGCTGGAAGGATGCGGTCCCGCAGGAGTTCCGTTCCGCCTTCCACCCGGTGGTGGTCTCCATGCGCAACTGGCGTGAGCCGATCTTCAACTACTACGAGGCCCGCTACACCAATGGCCGGGTCGAGAACCTGAACGGGCGCATCAACAAGATCAACGCCGCGGCACACGGGATGAAGTTCGAGACGCTGCGGGCGAAGGCGCTGCTGAAATACGGGAGCATCGTCCCGATGGAGAAGCTCGTTCTATTTGATCTCGGATCGCTGACCGACGAGGAAGCGGACGCGCTCATGAGCTTTCCGGTCGTCCAGGGCTTCGACCCATCAACCCTGGAGCGGGCTCTCAGGCGTCAGACGTTCTGACCTCTATCAACCCCGTATGCAGAATAGCCCTAAATCCGTCAGGGCAATGTGTTCACATGGGTCAAATCTCAGTGAAATTTTTGGGGGATACCGGGGCAGTTCTCAACGGAAATCAACACGCAGGTCTTCGAGAGCCTCGACGACAGCTGGAAACAGGGCTTTGCCGCCGAAAGCGACGCGGCCCGGCACTACCTTGCGCTGCAGGCAGATGCGATTGCCTGGGCGCGGATCAATCGCGC
>JBKDZY010000111.1:0-1832 GCA_047971765.1 Hyphomicrobiaceae bacterium
CGGCATGATCATGCCCAACATCGGCGCCTTCATTGCCTGGGGGCTGATCACAGCGCTCTTCATTCCTGACGGTTGGCTGCCCAACGAGGCCCTGGCCGAGCTGGTCGGCCCCATGATCACCTACCTGTTGCCGCTGCTGATCGGCTACACCGGTGGCCGTATGGTGCATGGTCAGCGCGGTGCGGTGATCGGTGCGATCGCCACCATGGGTGTCGTCGTCGGATCATCGATCCCCATGTTCCTGGGTGCCATGATCATGGGCCCGCTCGCCTCATGGCTGCTCAAGCAGAGCGAGCGGGCGATCGAAGGCTAGGTGAAGACCGGCTTCGAAATGCTCATCGACAACTTCTCGATGGGCATCATCGGCATGTTGATGGCTATTGCGGGCATGTTGTACCTCGGCCCCTTCATCGAAGCTGGCGTGGGGATCGTCTCGGGCGGCGTCGAGTGGCTGCAGGTGCGCAACCTCATCCCCCTGATGTCCGTCATCGTGGAGCCCGCCAAGGTGCTCTTCCTGAACAACGCCCTCACCCATGGAATCTTCACGCCGCTGGGTGTTGCGGAGGCTGCTGACGCAGGCCGGTCCATCCTGTTCATGGTGGAGTCCAACCCGGGAGCCGGCCTTGGTCTCCTGACCGCCTTCATGTTGTTCGGACCGAGGTCGTTGCGGCCCTCCACTCCTGGCGCGATTCTGATCCACTTCTTCGGCGGGATCCACGAGATCTACTTCCCCTACGTCCTCATGAAGCCCGTGATGATCCTGGCCATGATCGCCGGTTCGATGTCGGGCCTGTTCGTCGGTGGCCTGGTCAATGCCGGTCTCGTCGCGCCCGCTGCTCCCGGGTCCATCCTCGCCTACTTCGCCGTCACCCCTCCGGGTGGGTACCTCTCCATGATCATCACGGTGCTCGTTGCGGCGGCGGTGTCCTTCGTCGTGGCGTCGGCTCTGCTCCGCTTCGGACGTGGCTCCAATGACATTCCGGACGAGGCGGCAGCCGTCAAGGCCACCGCTGAACTGGGCGCTCCGATCGCGGGTGCCTCCATCGCGGGATCGGCCATCCGGAAGGTCATCATCGCCTGCGACGCGGGCATGGGTAGCTCGGTCATGGTCGCCTCGACCATGAAGAAGAAGCTCGCTCCCTACGGCATTGAGGTGACCCACACCCCGGTCGACCAGATTCCTGCGGATGCGCAGCTGGTGCTCACCCAGGATGGTCTGGTGGACCGCGCCGAGAAGAATGCGCCCCATGCCGTCATCGTCCCCTTTACCAACTACATGGGCGATCCCGCGTTCGACCGCGTCGAGCAGGGCGTCAAGGAAGGACGTCACATCAGCAAGCACGGCCTGGGTGATGTCGCTGACGGCGCAGCCGCCGAGACTGCACCAGTCGCCACCGCAACCGCGACGGCCACCAAGCCCAAGCGGGCCAAGAAGACGCTCGATCCTTCGATCCTGCCTGAGGGCAACGTGCGGCTCGGATTGCGTGCCATGTCGAAGGACGACGCCATCCGACAGGCCGGCCAGGTGCTTGTCGACGCAGGTGCCGCACAGCCCGGCTACATCGAGGGCATGCTCGCCCGCGAACTGCAGACGACCACGTTCTTGGGGCAGGGCGTCGCTATTCCGCACGGGACGAACGAAGCCCGCACGCACATCAACAAGGCGGCACTGGGCTTCCTCCAGTTCCCCGACGGCGTCGACTGGGATGGTAAGACGGCCTACGTCGTCATCCCGATCGCGTCCAACAGCGACGAGCACGTGTCCATCCTGGCCGCGCTCGCCAGCACCCTGGCAGACAAGTCCAAGTCCGAGCAGCTACGTACGGCCGCAA
>JBKDZY010000112.1:0-24522 GCA_047971765.1 Hyphomicrobiaceae bacterium
TTGGGTTATTCCGCCAATTATACGTGGATTGCGGACCATTGAATCCCCTTGCTGATTGATTCCTGCTAGGGAAACAATGTTCTAGGTGGCAGCCATGGGGGGAACCGGACGCTGCCGCCGCGCACCGTGCAATGGAGACACGCGAGGCTTGACCAACGTGACATTTCTTTCTCCCACCGCAATTCTTGGGCTCATTCTGCTGGGAGCGTTGATCCTGTTCGTCTGGGGGCGCTGGCGGCACGATCTGGTGGCGGGTGCGGCGCTGTTGGCGGCCGTGCTGACGGGCGTGGTGGATGCGCGCCATGCCTTCGATGGGTTTGCCGATCCGGCTGTCGTCACCGTCGCTCTCGTTCTTGTTCTCAGCGCCGCGATCCGGCGGTCGGGACTGCTCGACAGGTTGATCGTCATGGTCGAGCCGCTGATGCGGACACCCGGACTGCACGTTGCGATGCTGACGGGACTGACAACGCTGCTGTCCGGTTTCATGAACAATGTCGGCGCGTTGGCTATCCTGATGCCGGCCGCCATCGTGTCGGCGGAAAAGGCTGGCCGATCGCCGGCCATACTGCTGATGCCGATTGCCTTCGGATCGCTGCTTGGCGGACTGGTGACGCTGATCGGCACGCCGCCCAACCTGCTCATTTCGGCGGTGCGCAAGGACATCACCGGCCAACCATTCGACATGTTCGATTTTGCTCCCGTCGGCGCGGCGATCGCGCTGGTCGGCGTTGCCTACCTGTGTGTCGCGTGGCGGCTGCTTCCCAAGGACCGGCGGGGGGCCCCCTTGCCGGAGGCCCGCTTCAAGATCGAGGACTATGTCACCGAGGCGCGCGTGGTGAAGGGCTCCTCCCTGATCGGCAAGACGGTCGGGGATCTGGAGCGCGAGCAGGATGTGGTGTTGGTCTCTGTCATCCGTGGAGACGTTCGCCGGATGGTGCCCTGGAGCACCATGTCGATCCAGCAGGGCGATGTTCTCGTCCTCGAGGCGAGTTCCGCCAATCTGAGGCGGGTTGTCGACCGATACAAGCTCGAGATGGTCGGCACCAAGGACGTGAAACGTGCCCAGTTGACCGCAGAAGGGTTCGGGGTCATCGAGAGCGTGGTGACGCCAAGCTCGGTGCTGATCGGGCGGTCGCCGCTCGATTTCGGGTTGCGGCGCTATGGCGTCAACCTGCTTGCGATCAGCCGCAAGGGCCAACGCTCGACCAACCGGTTGAAGCATGTGCGTTTCGAACCGGGAGACGTGCTGGTGCTGCAGGGCAAGCTCGACGAGATGAACGTGACGCAGAGCGAACTCGGGTTGCTGCCGCTTGCCGAACGCAAAATCACGCTGGGGCGGCCGGTGCGTGCGACCCTGCCGGCGTTGATCATGGTGGGGGCGGTCGGGCTGACGGCGTTCGGGGTGTTGCCCGTGACGATTGCGTTCCTGCTGGCCGTCGTCGTACTCGGGGTTCTCAGGGTGATGCCGCTCAACGACATGTACGGCGCCATCGACTGGCCCGTCATCGTGCTGCTGGCGGCGCTGATACCGGTCACCGGTGCGCTCGAGACAACCGGGGGAACGGAACTGATTGCATCGTCAATCGCGTACTGGGCCGGCGGCTGGGCTCCCGACCTGGCGCTGACCTTGTTCCTGGTCGTTACCCTTGCCATCACGCCCATTCTCAACAACGCGGCCACGGTGCTGCTGATGGGGCCGATCGCGGCGGGGTATGCGACTAAGGCCGGTCTCAATGTCGATCCGTTCCTGATCGCGGTCGCCATTGGGGCGAGCTGCGATTTCCTGACGCCGTTCGGGCATCAATCCAATACGCTGGTCTATGGGCCGGGCGGCTATCAGTTTGGCGACTACGCCCGGCTCGGGTTGCCGCTGACGTTGATCGTGATTGTCGTGACGGTGCCGATGATCATGCTGGTCTGGCCGATGTGACGCGTGCGACCTGGCGTGCGGGCGCCACATGCGGCAGGTCCGGCGGACTGGACGCATGAGGTGCTGAGGCCTTGGTGTCACTTGCCAATGATGATCATTTCCTCGGTGATGTAGGTCTTGATGGCACCAAGATATTTGGCGCCGTTGTCGGTCACGGCCTTCATCTCGGGGCTCTGGGTTGCGCGCTGCATTGTTTCGGCATCCTCGTACCAAAGCTCGGCAATGGCATCGACGCCTGCGGGAATGGCAAGGGTCGGGACGTCGGGGCGGGTCGGTTCGGATACGGGAAACGACAGCGTGTAGTGCTTCACGCCGGCAACGGCGCGTACCATGGGGGCGTGTTCCGAGGTCCAGACCTTGCGGAAGGCTTCGGCGGAAAGTTCAGGCTTGCGTGTGAGAAGAGATAGGCTCTTGATCATATGTGGCTCCCGTTCCCGGCCTTGCGGCCAAGTCTCGATGACGACACTGGTGTGGTTGCGGCGAGATTAGGTGCGCGATGTGCGACCGGCAAGACTGCGGTGGCGGAAGAGGCCGGCGCGGGCTATCCGACAGGGCCGGGAATGTGGAAGGTGTTGACGGCATGAAGCTCTATGTCACCTGGACTTCGCCCTACGCCCGCGTGGTGCGGATGGCCGTTCTGGAGAAAGCCCTGCAGGCCAGGATCGAGGTTGTCGAGGCCAGGACGCGGACGCAGGACAGCGCCTATTATGCGCTCAATCCGAGCGGCCGGGTGCCCTATCTGGTGCGTGACGACAGTGTCGGGATCGAGGACAGCAGTGTGATCGTGGCCTATCTCGACCAACTCGCGCCGGAGCCTCGACTGGTGACGCCGTGGCAGGCCGCCAACTGGTCCTATGGGCGGCTTGAGGCCTACGCGCGTTCGATGACCGATGGCATTTCCGTGTGGGTGCGGGAGATGCGGCGTCCGGAAGGCGAGCGGTCGCCGACGATCCTCGCGCACGAACTTGCGAGAGCCGAGCGCCTTGCCGATTTCTGGGAGCGTGAGATCGGGCATGCGCTGATGCAGGGTGACATCAACCTGGCTCAACTGCTGCTGCTTGCGGGGCTCGACTTTGCTGCCCATTGGGACATGGGACAGTATGCACAGGCGCGGCCCCGGCTCGCGGCATGGCTGGCACGGATGCATGCGCGCGATGCCGTCCTGGCGACCGCCCCGCCCCGGAAAGCCTGACCGGGGAATGCGCAGGTCGTGGCCTGAGCGTTTCCACTCAAAGCGGAAACGCTCTATTTGTCGCCGAACACGCGCCTGAAGATGGTGTCCACCTGGCGCGTGTGATAGCCGAGATCGAACAAGGCCTCGAGTTCGCTGGCCGAGAGAGCTTTCGACACGTCCTTGTCGGCCTTGAGCAGTTCGAGGAAGTTGCCCTCGCCCCGCCACACCGGCATGGCGTTGCGCTGGACCCAGGCGTAGCTGTCCTCGCGCGATACGCCCTTCTGCGTCAAGGCGAGCAGGACGCGCTGCGAGTGCACGAGACCGCCGAGACGGTCGAGATTGCGCTGCATGTTCTCAGGGTAGACGATCAGTTTCTCGATGACGCCTGCAAGCCGGTTGAGGGCAAAGTCCAGGGTCACGGTGGCGTCCGGGCCGATCATGCGTTCGACCGAGGAGTGCGAGATGTCGCGTTCATGCCACAGGGCGACGTTCTCCAGGGCCGGGAAGGCGTAGGCGCGCACCATGCGCGCAAGGCCGGTCAGGTTCTCGGTGAGGACCGGATTGCGCTTGTGGGGCATGGCCGAGGAGCCCTTCTGGCCCGCCGAAAAGAACTCCTCGGCTTCCAGAACCTCGGTGCGCTGCAAATGGCGGATCTCGATGGCGAGGCGCTCCAGGGACGAAGCGACGACGGCCAGTGTTGCGAAAAACATGGCGTGCCGGTCACGCGGGATGACCTGTGTCGAAACGGGCTCGGGGGCAAGGCCCATCTGCTCTGCGACATACTCCTCGACGGCCGGGTCGATGTTCGCGAAAGTGCCGACGGCGCCGGAAATGGCACAGGTCGCCACCTCCTTGCGCGCGGCAATCAGGCGTTGGCGGCAGCGGTCGAACTCGGCATAGGCCTGGGCGAGCTTGACGCCGAACGTCGTTGGCTCGGCATGGATGCCGTGGCTGCGGCCGATGGTGACGGTGTTCTTGTGCTCGTGTGCGCGGGTCTTCAGCGCGGCCAGCACGCGATCGACGTCGGCGATCAGGAGGTCGGCGGCACGCACAAGCTGGACGTTGAGGCAGGTGTCAAGAATGTCTGATGACGTCATGCCCTGGTGGACAAAGCGTGCTTCCGGCCCGACGTGTTCGGCCAGGTGGGTGAGGAAGGCGATGACGTCGTGTTTGGTGACACGCTCGATCTCGTCAATCCGGGCGACGTCGAACCTGGCGGCCTTGCCCTTTTTCCAGATGACCTCGGCGGCTTCTTTCGGGATGACACCCAGGTTGGCCATGGCGGTTGCGGCGTGAGCCTCGATCTCGAACCAGATCTGAAACCGTGTTTCGGGCTCCCAGATGCTGGTCATCTCGGGGCGGGCGTAGCGCGGGATCATGATCGGGGCCTCGTCGGTTCGAATTCTCGGGCGTTTGACCGCTGTCGCACCAGCAGAATGCGGGCCTGGCCATGGCTTCGGCCGCTTGTACTTTGGCCAGCCGGTCAGCGGCGCCCGCGAGGGACGGCAGCGTCAGGCCCAAAGCCTCTAGCAGAGGCGAGACGGGCTATCAATGCATCTGGCCGGGAAGGTGGACTGTCAATTCTGCCGGTTCGGGCGGCGAGGGGGGATGTGACGCGAACGGCGTGTCCCGGCCGCCGGAGGGGGCTCCGTGGCTTGGGCCTGCCGGCCGGAACCCGGGTCTGTCAACGGGGTGTCGCCATCAATTTCAGCACCGCCGACGTTGCGGCCCCGCCAATGACACAGGGAACGGCAATCGCTGCCTGGCCAAGGGTTCCGGCGACGACGCAGCCAAAAGCCAGTGCGGTTTGCCCGGCCTGGCTCCAGAAGCTGAAATTCCGGTTGGTCTGGGGGCCTTTCTGCTTCAACTGCTCGATGGCCATGTGAGCCTCCCTGCGGATGCGCCCGGTGTCATAGGTCTCGGCGGCCTCGATCACGTCGCCAAGTTCCTTGCGGACAATGCCCTTGCGACGGCTGTGCTCGGCCTTGAGATGATCGGTCAGCTCCTTGCTGTTCAGGGCATTGTTGGCCAGTGTCCATTTGGCCATGTTTCCCGCTGTCAGCCGGTCGAGATCGTTCTGGTCGCCTGCCCAGGCAAGGGCGTCGATGATGCGGTCGAGTGCACGGACATCGCCGGATGCGTAGTAGAAGCCCCAGTTCGTATCCAGGACGGCAGGCGATGTCTGGAGGGGCAGCTTGTCCAGGGTCGGCAGCTTGTCGTCGAGGTAGCGCTGAATGAGAACGATGCGCGCCGGCATCCTTTCGGCGACGCTGGAGAGCAGTTCCTTCCAGTTGGGCAGGCCCGAGTAGGCGATTGCGCGCACGATGATGACCTGGCTTTCCGGCGCAAGGGGAAACATGCCGGCCACCAGGTCCTTGGCCATGCGTGGGTTGGCCTGCAGCACACCGGCAGCGAAGCCGATATACAAGCCGGCGCTCTCGATATCCTGCAGCAGGCCCTGTTGGTGCATCAACTTGACCATGTGCGGCAGTTGATGCGGCTCGGGCATCTCCCGGTAATTGTTGATCCACCTGAGGATCGCCTGACGTCCGAGGTCAGAGGCGTTGGGACCGGCCGCCATGACGGGGCAAACCCACGCGATGAGTGACAAGGCGATGGCGAGCAGGGTTCTGGCTTGTTGCATGACCACCTCCCGGGGCTGGTGGCACAAGTCCAAATGGAGATGGCAGAAGTGGGGCGACGGGATCGTCGGATCCGAGGGCCGGCAGCAGTCCGTCCTCGGCCAAGTGTCCGTTTGCCGAAAGAAATACTTAGTCTTTTTATGATTTTATCAATTCCGTGTTATATCCGGGTGCTGGAGTTCCGGAAATGTCGGTGCTGCTGATCGATGATGTTGGCAAATTCTGGAACAGTGATTCCCGGCACCTGCGCCAAACGTTCGACAGTCCGTTTTCTGTCGGTGAATTTGTCGCCTATGCTGTCCGAAACCTCGGCTTCATTGCGCTCAATATCTACGGGCGGTCGTGCCAACTGCGGTTTCGGCCCCAACATCTTACCGTCCAGACTGTCACGTCGCTGCTCGAATGGATGATCAAGAGCAGTTTCGAGCGTCTGGTTTTCACGACATTCGATGGGGACTGGAGCGACAAGCTGCTGCTGCCGGGCGCCGCGGTCTCGAGGCTCGAACAACTGCTGGAGCAGTCGCGCGGGGGCGGCCCGGTCGACATCCTGTCGAGGGTGGCCGGGTGTGAGGAACTGAAGGGGCGTTCCGAACTCTACGATATTCTGGTTGCCTGGCCGCATCTGGTGGGCACCTATGATGCGCGCACGCTCATCGGGCTGCTCAACAGCGTCCTGAACGGGCGGGCAGCCGTGGTGGCCAAATCGGCCGACTTCAAGGGCATCCAGATCCATGAACTCGGAGGGGATCTCTACCGGGAGTTCGATGCATGGCGAACGAGCGCCATTGGCGCGCCGGTGGAAGAGCAGCCGATCCGGGAGATGGGACAGTGGGTCGCGAAGCCCTATTATTCTGTGCTGGAAACGCAGCAGAGCCATCTCGAGTCGGTTGATGCCATCGTCGAGCATCCCGCCTATGGGCGGATCCGGCGGCGTTTCCGGCGCCTGATCCTGCCCCTTCCTTCGACGTCATCCCGTCAACTCCTGATCGGGGGGTCCTTCGTGGATGCGTCTGTCGATCTGCGCGTTTCGACGCGCTGAGGTATTCTCGACAAGGTCGTGGAAGTGCTCGATCATCATGGCCGGATCGGTCCAGATCAGGCCCGCATGGATGGTCTGGCCGCGCAGCACCGGCGTGTTGATCATGGTGACCTCCCAGTCGACATTCAGGAATGTCCGCCAGGCCAGACCCGCCTTGACCAGTTCGGGCGCCATGAAGCTGAAGGCCAGATTCGGGTACCATTTCGTGAACAGGAACCCGCGTGTGATGGCGACCGTGGCCAGGATGATATTCGCACCCCGAACCGTTGGATGCAGCCATTGGGCACCGCCGAAGACGACCTAGCCAAAGGGTTTCGCGGCGATCGGGGCAGTTGCGATCATGCGCTCGTCCTCCCACGCCATGGCTTCCGGGTCGGGATAGAAGATGCGGTTGCTCTCGATCTTGTCCTTGAGCGTGCCGCCGGCCAGATCGTAGGCGCGGGTGGCGTTCGAGTAGACGATCCTTCCCGTCGCGTCGCGGCCGAAGAAGACAACGCCATTGCGGTCATCGAGTTGCCAGAGATCCGGCCTGAACAGTGGCAGCAGCGGGCGCCAGCTATCGCTGTTCTGTCGGTTCAGGGCATGCAGTTCCTCGAACGTCCCGAACCCCAGGACAATGCCTTGTTCCCTGAGTTTGGTGTCGGCCTGCAGGAAAAGCCGGTTCAACAGGTCGCGCGGGCCGTACTCGATGGTGATGTCCGCGAGAATGCTGCGGTGGCGGGCGGTATCCAGCGAACTCGCCCGCACCACGGAGGGTGCGGGAGGTGGAGGGGAATTCGATTTCCGGCCGACCGTGTCGTTCGCCATGAATGTCCCTCTTCGGGCTTGTCCTGCGCGGGCACGGCGCATGATGCCTGAGCCGTAGTCGCGGGCTCGAACGCTTCCACCTCATCCTGACGCACTGTAGTATCGGAAGGTGTATTTATCCGCTCAAGGAATAATTTGCGCGGTCAAGGTGGTTGCGGCGGTGGCGGCTGCCCAGAGCAGAAGCGGCCGAGACGGGCTGGTGTGGCCGGGGCTGCCATGCGCTGCGTGCCCAACTGATTGCCCGCGCCGATATCACCGGTCTTGACGATCGCGCGGCACATGCCGACAAAGCAGCCATGGTGACCGATCACAAGAAAGCGCCGACAGTGCCGCTTCCGCACGATGCTGCATCGCGCGGGGGAGAACCGCTGCCGGATGCCTCCGACCCGGGGGCCGAGGCGGAGGTCGTCGAAACTTGCGTGGCCGAGACTTGTGTGTCTGAGACTGGGGCGAGCGAGGCTCACGGCGAAGATGGGGCTGGGACAGCCGATGAACGGTCTGGTCCGCAAATCATCGCAGGTTACCTCAAGACGTTGACGGCCCAGCCCGGTGTCTACCGGATGCTCGATAGCGAAGGCACCGTCATCTATGTGGGCAAGGCGCGTAACCTGAAGGCGCGTGTATCGAACTACGCCCGCATGGGGGGGCACACGAACCGTATTGCGCGGATGATCCTGGCGACACGGGCGATGGAGTTCGTCACGGTCAGGACGGAAGCGGAAGCGCTGTTGCTGGAAGCCAACCTGATCAAGCGGTTCCGGCCCCGCTTCAATGTCCTGATGCGGGATGACAAGTCGTTCCCGTTCATTCTCATCCGCCGCGACCACAAGGCGGCGCAGATCCTCAAGCACCGTGGCGCAAGGACGGGCAAGGGAGAATATTTCGGGCCGTTCGCGTCTGCCGGGGCGGTCAATCGGGCGATCAATACGCTGCAGCGCGCCTTCCTGCTGCGGTCGTGCTCGGACAGTGTCTACGACAGCCGAACGCGGCCGTGTCTGCTCTTCCAGATCAAGCGTTGCTCGGGGCCCTGCACGGGCGAGATCGCGGAAGACGACTATGGCCGGCTGGTCGAGGAAGCGTGTCGGTTCCTGCGCGGTGAGAGCCAGGAGGTCCGCACGCGCCTGCAGGGCCTAATGATGGAGGCGTCGGACCGGCTGGAGTACGAGCGGGCTGCCGGGTTCCGCAACCGCCTGCAGGCGCTGGCGCATGTGACGGCGGACCAGACGATCAATCCGGATGGTGTGGAGGAGGCGGACATCTTCGCCCTGCATCAGGAGGGGGGGCAGACCTGCATCCAGGTGTTCTTCTTCCGCAGCGGGCAGAACTGGGGCAACCGCGCCTACTTTCCGAAAGCCGACAGATCGCTCGGCGCCGATGAGGTGATGGAAAGTTTCATCGCCCAGTTCTACGACGACAAGCCGGTGCCGCGCCTCATCCTTCTCTCGCACGAGCCGCTGTCGAAGGGGCTGCTCGAGGACGCGCTCTCGCTCAAGGCAGAACGCAGGATCGAGATCAGGGTCCCGCGCCGGGGGGCGAAAACCGGTCTGGTCGAACATGCGCTGTCGAATGCACGGGAAGCGCTGGGGCGGCGCCTGGCGGAGAGTTCATCGCAGCGCAGGCTGCTCGAAGGGGTGGCGCAGCGGTTCGGTCTGGGGGCGGTGCCGCGACGGATCGAAGTCTACGACAACAGCCATATCATGGGGACGAATGCCGTTGGCGGCATGATCGTTGCCGGGCATCGAGGCTTCGCCAAGGCGCATTATCGCAGGTTCAACATCAAGAATGCCGATACGACGCCGGGCGACGACTATGCCATGATGCGGGAAGTGCTGACGCGCCGCTTCAAGAAACTTGCTGCGAAGGAGGCATCCGCGGAGCCCGCGACCGATGATGCGGAGCCGCATGACGGCGGGGCTTTGGATGTGGCCAGTGCCGACACTGCCTTGCCCGAGAGCGTACCTGGCCAGCGGCTTCTGGAGCCGGCGCCGCCGCCGCGTGGCGAGCGCGGTGCGGACGCGATCGCCTTCGGTGTGCTGCGTGCCGATCCAGTCCCTGTGGAGGTGGACGGGGAGCCGGAGTCCGATGCGGACGATGAACCGGATGACGGACCGGACATGGACGAGATGCCGGATCGGCCGGATCTCGTCCTGATCGATGGCGGTGCAGGCCAGCTTGGCGTTGCGCGGGAGGTTCTTGCCGCGCTGGGACTTGACGATATTGCGCTGGTCGGCGTCGCCAAGGGGCCCGACCGGGATGCGGGCCGGGAGCATTTCCACGTTCCGGGGCGGGCGCTGCCGTTCATGCTCGAGCCGCGGGACCCGGTTCTCTATTTCGTGCAGCGGTTGAGGGATGAGGCGCACCGCTTTGCCATCGGCGCACATCGCGCAAAGCGGGCGAAAGCCGTGGGTTCCAATCCGCTCGATGAAATCGCCGGAATCGGACCGGGCCGGAAGCGGGCGCTGCTGACACATTTCGGCTCGGCAAAGGCGGTGTCGCGCGCAAGTGTCGAAGACCTGGAGGGGGTCAACGGCATCTCGGCGGAGATGGCGCGCCGCATCTACAGCTTCTTCAACGAGAAGACCTGACAGACCTTTCTTGCGGTGTTCGTCGTCATGCGGGCTGCCAAGGTGAGAGTGACACCCGATTGCCCGGCAGTCGCTCGAAGGTCTGGGTCCGGCAGGTCAGCAGAATGACCTGATGGTGGGTTGCTGCCTGCTCCAATGCGGTATGCATGGCGGCGATACGCTGGTCATCCGAGTGGATGAGTGCATCATCGAGGACCAGTGGCCAGCTCATGCCGCGGTCTGCAAGCAGGCGTGCAAAGCCCAGCCGGGTGAGAACGGCAATCTGCTCGCGCGTGCCGGCGCTCAAATCCTGCAATTTCTCCGTGGTGTTGGCGCGCGCCAGGTGGGCTGCCTGGAGCTTGTCGTCCAGGGTGATCTGCCCGTCGGGAAACACGAGGTGCAGGTAGGGGGAGAGCCGTTCGGTGACCGGCTGCTGGTATTCCGCCCGCAGGGCCTGCGCTTCGGCTTCTATCTCGCTGTCGAGCAGCTGCAACGCGGCAACCTCCTCGCTGATGTCATCGAAACGGCGCCGGGCGGCATCACGATCGGCCGTCAGCTCGTCGAGGCGGGCAGGCCGATCCTCCTGCCGCATCTGTTCGAGCCCGCCTTCGATATGGGAGCGGCGTTGATCGAGCCCGGCCAACCGCTTTTCATCCTGTTCGATGTCGGAGCGGATTTTCTGGTCCTCGCCAGCAAGGTCCTCCAGCTCGTCCGGCGGTGGAACGTCGGCAGCGAGGGTGTCATGAAGCCTGATGGCCTGGTCGTAGGCTGTCGAAGCAGCCTCGGCCTCCTGGCGCTGTTCGCTCTCGATGCGGGTATACTCCGCCTCCGATGGCGAGGTTTCGGCAAGCGTGGCGAGCTGTTTCTCGAAGAGTTCGGATTTGGCCAATGCGGCGGCATGTTGTTGTGCAATCCGGTTGCACTCGGCCTTTGCTGCATCCACCAGGGCTGCGCGTTTTTCGGTTTCGCGTTCCCGGGGCACAAGTCCGTTGGCAAGCTCGGAAGCGGACTTCTCGGGGATCAAGCCGTTTGAGCGCGCGGCATATTCCGCTTCCGCCGTATGGGCCTCGGCCGCAATCCGGTCGAGGCCGTCCGGCGCCAAGGTCTTCAGCTGGGCGGAGGCTTCCGCTCGTCTGGCTTCCAGTTGTCTCGCCTGCTCGCGGCGTGTTTCCAGGTCTTCAGGTGTTGCCGCATTCGCTTCCGCCAGAAGCGTGGCCAAGGATGCCCTGTCGGCGGCAAGGTCCGCGTTGAGTGTGGCGTGAGTGGGTGCACGGGGTGTCACCGAGATCGTGCCAATGCCGGCGATGTCGAGTTCGACCCTTGTGTCCGCGATGATCCGGGTGCCATCCGGGACGGGGGCACCGCCGCGGGAAATCCTGCCCTGCCCCTCCGGCGTGTAGGTGATGTCGATTGCAGGAGCCTGGGCTTCGAGAGCCTGCTGTTGGCTTGCGATCTTGCTGGCGAGCCGCTGGGCATCGACGACGATCCGGTCACTTGTGGGCAGGCCAGCCCGTTCGGCGTCGATTGCCTCCAGCTCGTCTTTCAGTGCCTGGGCCTGCGACAGGCGGCCGGCGAGGGCGCGCCATGTTTCGTAGGTGCGCGCGGTTTCGACCAGGGCGCGATCGCGGGCGAGATCTGAAAGGTGCTGCTGGTGGTGCTTCTCGGCTTCCGCGCGTGCGCTGCCGGCGGCTTCGAGATCTTTTTCCAGCGCACCGGTCGTTGCACGTTGGGTGCCGGCCTGGCTGGCGAGATCCTCGGCCAGCTTCTTTGCCGCATGCAGGTTTTCGAGTGCCTGCTGTGCGCGTTCGTTGCGGGATCGGGCCTGCTCCAGGGCAATGGCGGCGGCGTCACGTCTGCGAACACCTTCACGGGCTTCGTGCAGGCGGGTGACGAGCGTGTCGAGGCGGCGCTGGCGTTGCGCGATGCGCTCAGGCTCACGCAGCGCCGCGGCGTCCAGGGCGATCCGGCCGAGTTCCTCCATCTGGGCTTCCTCTGCGGCAACCTGCTGGTGGGCCAGATCCAGCGCCGCCTGGGCGCCATGCAGGCGTTTCTCGGCTTTGAGAAAGTCGCCTGTCATGGCTCGCCTCTCCCTGGTGACGTACTGGCGCAGGAGGCGTTTCACCTGTGTGCCAATGGTCCTCAGGATGTCACCGCCGGCTGCATTCTCGATTTCCGCGGAGACCGCGGAGAGCAGCAGGTCGTGGCTTTCGGGGGGCATTTCGACCGGCGTGGTGACAAGGCTGCCCTGGTCGAGCCAGAGGAGGGCGGACTGCCCCCCCAGGCGGCCGTTGCCGAGCAGGTTTTCCAGCGCGGTATCAACATCTGCGCCGCGTGTGATTTCTCCGGTGGACACGTTGCGAAGCTCGGCGGCCCGTTCGCCCAGATAGCGCTTGCGGAGGCGGAACGCGTGGTCCGAAATGGCAAAATCAACTTCGATCATCGGTGCGCCACCGTCGTAGGGCCGAAGATTGCGGACAGCTGCGTGGTTGCTCGTGTGCTTATGGGTGAAAACCGTTCGCATGGCCTGCAGAAGCGTCGACTTTCCAGCCTCGTTGGGGCCGACGAGCAGATCAAGCCCGCCTGACAGGTTCTCGAGGGCTACCGGCGACGTGAACCGCCTGCATTCCTGGACGCGGATGGCGCGGATCTGCATGCTATTTCGCTTCCTGCTCGGTATGAGCAACATGTTCCGAGGCAAGACCCATCAAGCGCGCGAGCGCACGCCCGGAAACGCGGGCCGGGATAGCGGCTCCATTGTCCTGCGCCCGGCCCAGCCGATCCGCTATCCGGCGCAATGCGGAGCCCGCCTGGCCGAGTTTCTCCATGTCCTCGGTGCGAAAGGCGGTGTGGAGCCCGTGGCGATCGACGTCCAGGCTCATGAGGCGCGCATTCATCTGGAGCAGGCGCTCTTCCAGCTCCGCCTGCTCGCCAAGCGGGATGCTGCCTTCGAGCGTGATGCGGACCAGGTGCCGGGCGCTTTCCGGCCCGAGGCGGACGAGTTCGTCTTCCAGGCCCGATAGGTCGTTGACGCGGGCCATGTTCAAGGTCTGCTGACGCCAGAGAAATGCCGCGGTCCGCTTCATCTCCACTGTCGGTGGGGCGCCCGGCCCATCAATGCCGACGATCAGGATGTTGCCGCGCTGGTTGTCGACGAAGCCGTCAGGCTCAGGGGTTCCCGAGTACCAGACGGCAGGCGCGATCTCGCGGGCGCCATGCCAATCTCCGAGAGCGAGATAGTCGAGGTGCGCGGATTTCCGCCGTCCGGGATCAATCAGGACGGACGCATCAGCCTGACTGCCGAAGCCCTGCACGGAGCCGTGCGCCAAACCGATCCGAATAGCGCCGGCTGGTGTCGGACATGCGTTCATCCAGGCGGTCGGATCGCCATGCATCTGACGTGCTGTCAACGGGGCGGGGAGGACGAAGACGTTTTCGGCCAGTTCGTGAACTTCCGGGCGTGTGAGGACCATGATATTCGGTGGCAGGCCCAGGCGATGAATGCGTTCCCAGATCCCGCCAGGCCGCGCCAGGTCGTGGTTGCCGGGCATCAAATGCCAGCTGATGCTGTTCCAGACGGACATGCGGCTCAGCGCGGCCCGCAACAGCACATCCGGTACGCTTTCCCCGTCGAAGACATCTCCGGCGACCAGCACATCACCAGCGCCGGCGCTGAGTGCCACCTCGCCAATGGTCTTGATCACATCGAGACGTGCTGCCTCCAGGCGTCCGACGATGTTGGCGGGCATGCTGCGAAACGGCTTTCCGAGTTGCCAATCGGCCGTGTGTATGAATGTGAATGGCATTGGTCCCCTCCATGGAAATGATTTATGTTCTTAATTTGTTCTTTGCAAGGCCTTTCTCATGGGTTATGCTCCATGAAGACCTGGAGAGGTGACGGCCTGTCAGTCGCCAGGGGTTTCGCTTGGTATTTCTGGAACAGGTTTTCGTCCAGTCCGGTTCCCAGTTTTCGACCTGTTCTTGCCATGGCGATCAGCAACAGGCACAAGCGGGGCGTGAAGGTTTTTCAATCGAAATGGCAGATAGGGCGATGACAGACAATCAGATCGGTCTTGTTGGGATTGGCAACATGGGGGCGCCGATGGCGCGATGTCTTGCCAAGGCCGGGCATTCGGTGATGCTCTACGATACGCGGCCCGAAATGGTGGACATGCTGCTGGCGGAGACGAACCGTTTTTCCTCGGCTCCCGATCTGGCCAGCCTGGGCCGTGCGTGCAAGACCGTTGTGACAATGCTTCCCGACAGCAAGGTGGTGCGCATGGCGACGCTCGGCGCGGATGGAAAAGGGGGCTTTGGCTCGACCCTGGCAAAAGGTTCTGTCGTTGTCGACATGAGTTCCTCGTATCCGTTGGACACTGTCGCTCTCGGGGAGGAGTTGGCGGCGCGTGGCGTTGCGCTTGTCGATGCGCCGGTGTCGGGTGGTGTGCCGCGCGCGGTGACTGGCGAGTTGGCGATCATGGCTGGCGGAGCGGAGGCCGATGTCGATCGCGTTATCGGGATGCTGAAGGCGATGGGCACAGTGCACCGCACCGGACGTCTTGGGTCAGGGCACGCGATGAAGGCCCTTAACAACTATGTGTCGGCAGCGGGTTTGATTGCGACCTCGGAAGCGTTGGTGGTGGGCCGGGAATTCGGGCTTGAACCGGCGCAGATGGTCGAAATCCTGAATGCCTCCTCGGGGCGCAACAATACGACAGAGAACAAGGCCGATAGATACATGTTGTCGGGGAAGTTCGATTCCGGATTCGCGCTGGCGTTGATGGAGAAAGACGTCGGAATGGCAAAGCGGCTGGCCGGCGAAATTGGTGTCGAAGCCGGTGAATTGACGTTCGTGTCGTCGTTGCTGACGCGGGTGATGGGCGAGCTGGAAACTGGTGCGGATCATACGGCGGTTTACCGCTGGGTTGCCGACAAGGCGCGCTCGTGAGGTTTCAGATGCCCAGGCCGGAAACCGGCCGGCCTGGGGTGGTTTCATTGGGTGTGTCGTGGGGCGGCGCTGATGGGCCGGTCACGTTTTTGGGGATATATCGTGTTGCGGTGAAGGTGGTCACAGGACCATGAAACCGCCATTCTCGGAATGTTGACAGCAATATTCTCGCTTACGCCACTTTCGGAGAGATCATGGATTTAGAGGCGGAGATTGAAAAGTTGAAGCGGCGCGTGGGCGATCTCGAAGGCGCGGTGAATATGCTCACGGGTCAAATGAGCCAGGTGCACCCGGAGCTTGCGACGATTCGGGATGAGGCCAACAAGCACAGAGAACAGTCAGACAAGCTGATGCAGCGCATTGTTCATCGGCTTGACACGATGAACAGCCAGATCTGGAGCCTGCGGGATGATCTCACATCGCTCATCGTGCAGGCCATAAGTGATGATGCAAAGCGCTCACATCGCGATTGAGCTGCTTGAAGATCGCCTGCGGATTCCAGAATGGCCGGGGTTCGCGGGATATTGAAGGCGCGTAACTGTTTGCCGGGCGGAGATCGTTGTTGCGGTTTCGGGCGACGGATATTGAAGCCACCCCTGGTGACGGGAGGCGCCGTATTAACCTATCGGCAAACTTGAGCGGAAAACTGAAATATCAATTTTGTAGGCTGGTGCTTCTTGGTGGGCGTTGCCTGGCGCGGTAAACCTCACGAATATTCTGGCGGCGACGGCTGTTTGCCGATCGTTTCGCCCATGCGGGCGATAATGGCCTTCAAGGCGCGGACGTGTGGGACTTTGAGTTCGGAGTGGCAGGGCTGATGCGGCATTGGACGGCGGTTTGGGTGCGCACGGGCGGATTTCTGGTTGCGGTGCTGGCACTGACAAGCCTTGGTGTGCGTTGTGGTGCTGCCGAGGAGAACCGCGGCGATCCGGGCGAAAAGCAGCCCGGGCTGGAGAAGAATGCGGCTGAGAAGGCACCGGCAAGCGGGAAGTCCAAGGACAAGACAGCCGCCGACAAGGACGGGGCCAATCTTTCGGAAGGCTCCGTCGATCATGCCAAAAGCATGGCCCGGTTCCTCGACAGGTTGATGTTGGCGGAATCCGGAGGGCGGGATCATGCCCGCAATCCGCGGTCGACGGCGGTTGGCCCGTTCCAGTTCATCGAGGCCACATTCATCGACGTGACCCGCCGGCACTTCCATGAGGAAACGAACAAGCTCGAGCGCGCCAAGTTGCTGCGGTTGCGCACGAACCGGCCATTTGCGCGCCGGGCTGCGGAAGCCTACACGCGCGACAATGCAGGTCTGTTGGCCGCGGCGGGAAAGAAGGCGACGTTCGCCAATCTGCGGCTTGCGTATCTGGTTGGGCCATCCGGTGCGATCCAGTTGCTGGAGGCGGAGCCGTCAACGCCGGTTGCGCGCGTGCTTGGCGGTGCTGTCGTGAGGGCCAATCCATTCATGGCGCGCATGACATCAGGCGGGTTGGTTCGATGGGCCGCGCGTAGTCTCGATGCGTCGGACATCGCAGGTGTCACGGTCAAGGGCAATCTGCCGGACAGTGGCAGTCGAAGACCGGCGAAGCCTCGAATCAAGGTTCGCTGCAATCGCGATCTGGCCAGTTGCCGCCGTTGGATTTCGTTGGCGGAGCGGCGGCTGGCGGCGAAGGAACGGAAGAAGACGCGCTGACGACGTTGGCGTCGTTCGTCGCCGTATATTCGTGCTGTACAAGTGGAATCCCGTTTGCCGCGCGCGCGCGGGCACACGACCTCATTTGCATCAGGCCCATGAAGACTGGCCCCCCCTTTGTCCGGGAGGTTCCCGATGCCTCGCTTGATTGCACCGTGGTTTCTTCTTGCCGGTTTGGCGATGTGTTCGTTCGTAGACACTGCGCTTGGGGCCACTTGTCCTCGTTCCGATGCCAGGAAAATTGTCGATCAGACCTGGGCCCGCCTGCGTGTCTACGCGGCGGAAAGCCAGCCGAAACTTCAGGCGCGCCTGCGGGTTCTCAAGGAAAAGCGTGGGTGGACGGGTGATGACGGCGAGGCAAAGGTGGCGGAGATCGTATCCGACAGCCACATCGCCGATCTCGATGCCAAGTCCGCCAACCTGCTCATGCGCATCGATGACTTGAGTGAAAGTGGCAGCGGGGAGACCGTTGATTGTTCTGTCATCGGGGCATTGAATTCGGTGACGGCCGAACTGCAGGCGACGGTACGGGCCAAGACGCAATACCTGATGGGGCGGGTCGACAGCGCGATCGCAGGCGGAGATGGCAAGGCGAAGGAGACTGCTGCTGTTGCGCCTTCACGTTCACCTGCAACGGAGCCGGCGCAACCGGCGCCATCGAAGGCGGCAGCGCCCCACTCCGGAGGCGATGCAGCAAAGCCCGCGGGGCAGGTTGCCAAAAATACACCCGCGGCGGCGGCGCCCGACAAGGCCGGCACGGCAGCGGTGGGTGGAAATGAGGACAAGGGCGCGGGCCGCGAATTGCCGAGGTCGGCTGCCCTGCTCGAAGGCCCGGATACGCCGGAGGGGCGGCCACAGTTGAAGCCGTCCACGTCACCGCCGGCGCCACCGCCCAAGGCGACCAAACCAGCGCATCACTCGAAGACAAGCTGGGCGACGGAAACGGTCAAGCGGCCGCCGGATATCCGCAGGCCCCAGGAGCCGCAGGCGCCCGCCATGCCGGATGCCATGGCTCCCCGCCCGCGGGTGAGCAGTGCGCCTCTACCCCCACCGGAAGAGCCGCAGGTGCCGGTGACACAGACCCGCAAGGAAGACAGCTTCAGTGCCGAGGAAATCCGCCAGGCGTCGCGCGGGTTCTTTGGCTCGATTTCGGGTGGGCTCGCGAAGGTGATCGAGCATGCCTTTTCGACGCTTGGCCGGCCGACAGCCTATATCCTGGGAAGTGAAGGGGGCGGCGCCTTCATTGCCGGTCTGCGCTACGGGAAGGGGCAGCTCTTCATGCGTGACGGCAGCCGCCGGGAGGTCTATTGGCATGGACCGTCGATTGGCTATGACGTGGGTGCGGCGGGTTCGAAGACGATGTTCCTCGTCTACAACCTGAAGAACGATCTCGATATCTTTACCGGATACACGGGAGTGGACGGGTCAGCCTATCTCGTGGGCGGTGTCGGCATGACGGTTCTGACGAACGGCAACATGGTGCTCGCGCCCATTCGTTCGGGCCTCGGGCTGCGGTTCGGCGCCAGCCTCAGTTATGTGCGCTTCACGGCGCGCGCGACGTGGAACCCGTTCTGAGGCGGAATGGTGCGAGCAACCGGGTGGCGGTGGCCTGGTTGCTCGATATGGGCCGTGTCATCGGCTTTATGCGAGGGCGCCAAGGCGATCGAGGGCCCGTTTGATTGCCGTCCGCTGCTCGGGGCTGGCGACCGGCATGGGGGCTCGCGGGAAGGTATCCGCGGGCATGCCCTGCAGTTCCTGGGCATGGCGCACGGCCGCCGGCAGGTTGTCCGCGATCATGGCATTCCATAGTACCAGCAGTTTCTTGTGAAGGTCGTGAGCCGTCTCATGGTCCCCATTCCGGGTGGCATTCCAGAGCTGGACAGAGGCGTGCGGGGCTGCTGACGGCAGGGCCGCAATCGATCCATAGGCGCCGAGGGCGTATGAGGGATAGAGCAGCGCATCGACCGCCGAATAGATGAGCTTGTCCGGCGCCATCAGCATGAGATCAGAGAACAGCTTCAGGTCTCCCGCACTCTGCTTGACACCGACGACGAGCGGCACCTCGGTCATGATGCGGGTGAGAAGGGCCGGGGACAGGTAGCTCCAGGGGATGACATTGTAGATGATGATCGGCATCCCGGTTTCCGAGGCCATGACCCGAAAGTGCTCGACCATGGCATCATCGGTGGGTCGGAAGAGATAGTGCACGGGCGTCACCTGCAGGGCGCACACGCCGTTCATGGCGGCGGCGAGCCGGCCTCGCTTCACGGCATCCCTGGTCGAGTCGACGATGATGCCGGCGACGACCGGAATGCGTCCTGCTGCGGCCTCGACGGAGGCGGCGAGAAGGTCGCGAAATTCCTCGCGGTCGAGGGTGTGGCCCTCTCCGGTCGAGCCACCCGCGGCGACGCCGGGGCATCCGGCTGAGATCATCCAGTCAATCTGCGGTTTCAGTTTATGCAGTGTCATGTCGCCATTGCGGGCGAAGGGTGTGGTCATGGGAGGGATGACGCCACGCGGGCATGGGGGTGTTGCCATGGGAGGAACCTTCCGGATTATGCGTCGTCAGAACTGGAACCTCTTGCCGACCGCCAGGGGAACGAGGCGTTCGTCCCCGAAGGCTGTCATGAGTGCGGACATGGCCCGCCATCCGGTGCAGTGGCCGGCGGCGATGGTCGTGAGGTTGAACTGCGACATGTCGCGGATGGTGTCGGGAATGATGCGTTCGTTGGTGCCGGAGAGATGGAGCCCCCCCATCGCGGCATGGAGGGGGACGTCGGGAAACTGGCTGCGGGCGTGGGTCAAGACATTGATGATGCCCGCATGGGAACACGCCGAAAAAACAACGAGGCCCTTACCTTTCACGCGAACGGCCAGGAAGCGCTCGTCCATCAACAACTCGTCCGGCTCCCAGCCCTTGCCGTCGGCTGTGCGGCGATGTTGACCCGGCAGTCCGACTTCGTAGGGCGTGACGCGGGGGATCTCTCCGCTGACATAGAAAAAGCCATCGAGCGGGTAGGCCGGTTCGGTTGTTGCAATCACCCGGGCGCCGTGGATTTCGAGCTGGCGGGGCTGCGGAACGTCCTCCATCAGGCGGAAGGTGCCATCGGGGTTTTTGCTGGCGCGCTGGTGAAACATGCCGGGGTGGGCGAAATAGGGGATCTCCTTCGGGCCGCCTGCGTAATGGATGAGATCAAGAGCCTTCGGCATGCCGCCGCCGTGATCCCAGTGCCCGTGGCTCAACATGACGGCACCGACATCGCCCAGGTTGGCGCCCAGGCGTTGGGCATTCATGGCGAAGACGTCCGGGGCGGGACCGGTGTCGAACAGGAGGGTCCGCTTTTCGCCGCCGCTCGTCACGGTGACCAGGCAGGACAGTCCATGCGCGGCGCAACACAGGCAGTCCCCTGCGATCAGCCGGACGCCGCGGCGCTGGAGGCGGCTCATCTCCGTCTCGACGAAACGGGGCGTCGACGAGAGGTTGTCGGTGACGTTGTCGACAAGGATCAGGACGTCTACGGTATCAGCCTCGATCAATGCGTTCGCCATGACCGCTAGTCCTTCTTTCGCATGAGGGCGCGATAGGTCTCGATGACCTGGCTGTCGTCCTCGTGGCCATGCCCCATGCCGGACGCGGCGAGGAAAAGCTGGTGGGCCATCGCCGCAAGCGGAAGCGCCATTTTGGAGGCGCGTCCGGATTCGAGAACCAACCCCAGATCCTTGACGAAGATGTCGACGGCGCTGGTGACCATGTCGTCATAATCGACCATGCGGGGGCCACGGGCCTTCAACATCCAGCTCTGGGCGGCGGAGCCCGACAGGACTTCGAGCGCCTGCTTGGGATCGATACCTGCGCGCTCTGCAAACGCCAGACCTTCGGCGGCTGCTGCAATGTGGATGCCGCACAGGAGCTGGTTGACGACCTTCATGGCGGCACCCTGACCGGGCGTTTCACCGAGATGGAACAGGCTGGAGCCCATGGCCAGCAGGATGGGCTTGGTTTTCTCGAAGACGCTCTTCCTGGCAGCTGCCATGATGGTGAGGGTGCCGGTGGACGCGCCGCTGACGCCGCCTGAAACGGGGGCGTCGATGAAACTGCGGCCGGAGCGTTCGACCTTCTGGGCAATAGCGGCGACGCGATCCGGCGAACAGGTGGAGCAGATCACGACGGTCGCGTCCGGGGCCAGGGCTTCCAGCGCGAGCCGTTCGAACAGCACGTTCTCGGCCTGATCGGCGTTGACGACCATGAGGATGAGGACGTTGGCGTCCCGGGCCGCCTCCTCGACGCTGGCTGCGCCCTTGCCGCCACGGGCATCAAGGCGCGCAACGGCTTCGGGTCGGGTGTCATAGCCGGTGACGTTGTACTGCTTCTTGAGGAGGGTTTCCGCCATGGCGCCACCCATGGCGCCCAAACCGATGAATGCGATCCGGTGTTGCATGATTGAATGGCTCCGGAAACTGGGGCTGCCCTGATGCGCCTGTGCGTGGCACGGATGGTTGCCCATCTAATCAGGAACGATCAGGGCTGCCAACCGGACATGGTAGCCAATCGGAGGTTTCCGCCCGCGGGCGAAGGGAATGGTCCCTCCGCCCGTTCTGCGGTGCGGTCTACTTCTTGTGGCCACCGGCATCGATCGCCAGCGCCTGGGTAATGAACTTGTGGGTCGGCGCGGGGACGCCGAGCTTCTCGCCGATGCGCACGACCGCGCCTGACAGAAAATTGACTTCCATGGGTTTGCCTGCCATCCGGTCATGGGCCATCGACGAGGTCATGGCGAAGGGATTGCCCTCCACGGTCTTCATGATGGTTTCGAAATCGCCAGGCCTGAACGGAACGCCTGCAGCGGTGCCAACGGCGATCACCTCCCTGACGGCATCCTCGATCAGGGTGCGGGTGCCCGGGGTTTCGCGGATCGGGCCAGCGGTAGCGCCCGTCAGTGCGGTGAGGCCCGAGAACGGCGCCAGCATCGCGAATTTCATCCACTGGGCACGGGTGATGTCGCGGCTGATGATGGCATCAATGCCGGCGTCCTTGCAGAGCGCGTGGAAGGCCTGCAACTTCGGGTTCTCGCTGCCGTCCGGCTCGGCGAACTCGATGCGAGCGAAGGGGCTGCGGTGCTCGATCACGCCCGGACGGGAGATGTGGCTGGCGATGCGGGCGACGCCGGGCACGACATGGGCTTCAGGCAGGACGCTCTTGACGATCTCCGGGCCATCGACGCCGTTCTGGAAGGTGATGATGATGGTGTCCTTGCCGGCGACGCCCTTGAGCTGTTCGGCGGCGGCCTGGGTGTCGCCAAGCTTGGTGGCAAACATCACGATGTCAGGCGCTTGTGCGGCGGAGGGGGTGGCGGTGGCCTTGACCGGCTTGATGGTGGCATTTCCGAGCTGGCTGTCGAGCAGAAGGCCATCCTTCTCCATGGCCGCCTGATGCGCGCCCCGGGCGATGAAGGTGACATCGTTGCCGGCGGCTGCCAGCCGTCCGCCGAAGTAGCCGCCGACGCCGCCGGAGCCCATGATCAAGATCTTCATGCTGTTTCTTTCAGTTCCATGCATTGGTGGGCCGGGCGGGCCGGTGGCGGCTGCCCGGTCGGGTCATGAGGACACGGTGTACGTTGTGGGCGGCGGGAGGGGAAGTGGCCTTCAGCCATCCCGGGCCGCCTTGGCGCGCGCCAGACGTGCGGGGCCGTCGGGGTCGGCGAATTGATACCAGTCGGCGATGGCGCTGGATGTCACGAACACGGTGTCTGACCGCTTCTGCAGGATTTCGAGCGCTTTTTCCATGTAATAGGCGCGGTGGGGCACGGCAATGATGTGAGGGTGCAGGCCGAATGTGATGATGCGCGGGTTCTCTTCGCTCTCGCGCTCCAGGACAGCAAGGGTGGCCTGCAGGCGGTTCAAGAGCTCGTCGCTGGCGTGACTATGCACGACCCAGGCAGGGACATCATTGAGTTCCCAGGTGTAGGGCAGGCACAGCAGCGGGCCTTCATCCGTGGTCATCCAGCAGGGCAGGTCATCCACCAGCCAGTCATGGATAAAATCGAGGCCTGCGCGTTTCAGGTGCTCCGGGGTGTCGTGGGTCTCGCCGCCGCCGGCACCGAACCAGCCGCGCACGCGCTTGCCGGAGAGACGTTGCAGACGGTCGAGGCATCGCCTGATCTCGGCCGCCTCGTCCTCGGACTGCTTGAGTGATCTCTGGAACCAGCCGTGGCCGACGAGTTCCCAGTCCGCATCGACAACCGCCTTGGCGAGGGACGGATAGACATCGGCGACCTGGGCATTCATGAATGCCGTTGCGGGGAGACCGCGCCGGGCGAGCATGGAGAGCAGGCGGGGCATGCCACAGCGCATCCCGTATTCCACCCAGGAGTAGTTCGGCACATCGGGCGGGGCGATCCTGGCGCCATGGGGCGGAGGAAGAATGCCGCGCGGCATCTGCTGGTCGAAGGGCCAGTATTCGATGTTGACGACGATGTTGACGAGCAGCGTCTTGCCGTCGAGCGGGGGGAGCTTCGGCCGTTCGGACGACATTTCGAACGGGATGCGCGGGTTGGGCCACATGTCCAGCCTCATTGCAGGGTGTTGGCGATTTCAGGCGAAGGCATCGGCCAGCCGGTCGAGAAAACCAGTGAAGGCGGCGGGGTCGATCCAGCGCAGGACGGCGACGATGTCGCGATCGGGATCGATCCAGACGATGTTGCTGCCCGCACCACGGGCGGAGATGCAGCGCTCGCTCCATCGCGGGTGGCGGGCGCCGGCGCGATTGAGCCACCACAGCAAGCCATAGGTGTCGTTGGTCGGGGAGGGTGCCAGCATCTCTCGGATGTAGCCGGCGGGCAGCAGCGGCCTGCCATTCCAGGCGCCCCCGCGGCCGATCAGCAGACCCATGCGGGCATGATCGCGGGCGGAGATCAACATGCCGCCGCCCCAATGGGCGCCACCCGAGACGGACTGGATGCGCTGGGCGTCAACGGTGACATAGGACGTGCGGTAGCCGTGCCATTCCCATTCGCCGGAGGCGCCAATCGGGTCCATGATGCGCTCGCGCAGTACTTGCGGCAGGGGCCGTCCGAAGCGCATGAGCAGGGCAAGCGCCAGCAGGTTCACGCGGACATCATTGTATTCGTAGTGGGTGCCCGGTTGCTGGCGTGGGCGGGCGTCCCCCTTGCGGGAGTTGTCACCGCCGATGCCAAGCTGGCGATTGTGATCGACCTGGTCGGACTTGTCCCACAGCACGCCATCCCATTCGCTGGATTGCTGCAGGAGATGACGCCAGGTGATCTGTCCATTGTGGTCGCCTTCGAACCACGGCCCCTTGACGGTGGCGCCGACCTGCTCGTCGAGGTTGGCGATGAGGCCATCAGCAACGGCGACGCCCGCCAAGATCGAAAGATAGCTCTTGGCGACGGAAAACGTCATGTCGGCGCGATGGGTGTCTCCCCACTCGGAGACGATCCGGCCCCTGGACAGCACAAGTCCCGCTGGTCCGCCGCGTGCCCGCGTGACGCCGGAAACATCGCTCCACGGGCCTTTTTCGTTCCACTCGACAACACCGACATAGCGGCCGTCGGGATAGTAGAAACTTCTTGGCCATTGGCTCTCGGCTGCTTCAGCGAACGCAACCGCCAGGTCGAGCGCGTTGGCGTTCGCGCCGGCCGAAGCTGGCTGTGCCGTGGCCCAATCCTGGTCCGAAGCCGGCGGCGTGTAGGCAGATGAGGTCATGGAAGCTGAGGTCAT